>JAQGJY010000247.1 GCA_028290325.1 Tardiphaga sp. | reverse complement strand
GCAATGATTTTGCGTTGCGATAGAATATTCGATCTTTGATCTTGAAACCGCCGCCTTCTTGTTCCATACGAGGGCCACGACCTACTGATTCCGGACCTCAACCGTCCAGGGAATCCTCCAGGTCCCCGCGAGCCGCGTGTTCTGAGCCCGTTTTACGGTTTCTGGCTTGCTCCTTCAGCTAACCAAAACCGACGCCCCAAACACGCGGGTGTCACCAGACACCCTCGCGCGCTCCCGGCCCATGGTCATGTGACCATCGCTGCCAGGCGCCTGCTTCATCTTATGGAAAGCATTCTCTTTTGACCTCCTTTCAGGAATTCGGCCTCGCCGAACCTATTTCGCGTGCCCTCGCGGAAGAGAACTACGTCACCCCGACCCCGATTCAGATGCAGACGATCCCGATCGCCATCACCGGCCGCGATGTCGTCGGCATCGCCCAGACCGGCACCGGCAAGACCGCGTCATTCGCGCTGCCGATCCTGCATCGCATCCTTGAAAACCGCATCAAGCCGCAGCCCAAGACCTGCCGCGTGTTGGTGCTCAGTCCGACCCGCGAACTCTCCGGCCAGATCCTGGAGAGCTTCAACGCCTATGGCCGCCACATCAAATTGACCTCGGCGCTGGCGATCGGCGGCGTGCCGATGGGTCGTCAGGTGCGCTCGATCATGCCGGGCATCGAAGTTCTGGTCGCCACACCCGGCCGCCTGCTCGATCTCGTGCAGAGCAACGGGTTGAAGCTCAATCAGGTCGAGTTCCTCGTCCTCGACGAAGCCGACCGCATGCTCGACATGGGCTTTATCAACGACATCCGCAAAATCGTCGCGAAACTGCCGGCCAAGCGTCAGACGTTGTTCTTCTCGGCTACCATGCCGAAGGATATCGCCGATCTCGCCGAACAGATGCTGCAGAATCCCGCCCGCGTCGCCGTGACTCCGGTCGCCTCGACGGTCGAGCGCATCGAGCAGCGCATCATCCAGTGCGACCATTCGGCCAAGCCAAACCTGCTGGTGCAGATTCTCAAGCAGGAAACCGTCAACCGCGCGCTGATCTTCACCCGCACCAAACACGGCGCCGACAAGGTCGTGAAAAGCCTGGTCCGCGCGGGCATTCCGGCCGACGCGATCCACGGCAACAAGTCGCAGAACCACCGCGAGCGTGTGCTGGCGGCGTTTCGCACCGGTGAAATCCTCACCCTCGTGGCGACGGATATCGCGGCGCGCGGCATCGATGTCGATGGCATCAGCCATGTCGTCAATTTCGACCTGCCGAATATCCCTGAGACCTACGTTCACCGCATCGGCCGGACCGCGCGCGCCGGCGCCGACGGCATTGCGATCTCGCTTTGCGCCGGCGAGGAAATGGCGTATCTGCGCGACATCGAAAAGCTGATCCGCGTTTCGCTGCCGAAGGAAGATCGCCGCACCCCCGGCCACCGTGACGTCGCTCCGCCGCCGTCGCAGAACCGGGGCGGTCGGTCGTCCGGTCCGCGCTCGAACGCGCCAAGAACAATGGCCAATGCCAATGAAGCGTCCGCCAATGCAAACGGCCCGCGCCGCCGGCGTCCGGCTCCCGCTAACGGTGCGCCGCAAGGCAAGCGCTTCGAAGCCAACCGTCCCGACGGAAACCGCTCCGAGAATCATCGCTCAGAGGGTCATCGCTCCGAGGGGCGTCGCTCCGACAACAATCGTTCGGCCGCTCCGCGCGCCTCGCAGGGACCGGCTCACGCCGCGTCCCAGGGCGGCGACGGTCCCGGCATGCAGGGCGTCGCCTTCCTGCATCGCGAAAGCCGTCCCAACACGCAACCCAACCGCACCCACCGTCCGCGTTAATCGCCGATCGATCTGGAGCTAACAATGGCCAAAGAAGAGCTGATCCAGTTCGAAGGACTGGTGACCGAAATCCTCCCGGATGCGCGCTACCGCGTGCAGCTCGATGCAGGGCACGAAATCGTGGCCTACACCGCCGGCAAGATGAAGAAAAACCGCATCAAGACCCTCGCGGGTGACCGCGTCACCATCGAGATGTCGCCCTACGATCTGGAAAAGGGTCGGTTGATCTTCCGCCACAAGGACGAGCGTCCGGGCGGTCCGCCGCGCGGTGCTCCGCCGCGTGGTCAATTCCGCCGTCGCTGACCTAACAGACTGTTTCCGAAGTTCAAAATCTCATCCGGGATGGGGCCTCGGCAATCAAATCTCGCTGTCGCGACACACAAGAATGACGGTCGCGCATGCCCGCCAGGGCCGCGCGGCTTTCGCCTCGACTTTCGAATTATTCTTTGCACCATCTTGAACGTCTTAAAAAAACGTGCTGGTCAGGATTGTTTCGCAAGCTTTTTTCGCTTACCATCCGCTAATCGATTTTCGGCCGGACGACATTAGCTATCCACCGGTACAGCCGGTTTAGACGCTGACGACCCTTCCAAAAATTCGATCTCACCGGCTCACGGCAACGTGGGCCACGACACTATATTGAGAAGGGACTACCCCCATGAGCATGGGCACCGTGAAGTGGTTTAACGCGACCAAGGGCTTCGGCTTCATTCAGCCGGACGACGGCGGCAACGACGTTTTCGTGCACATCAGCGCCGTCGAACGCGCTGGCCTCGGCACACTGCGTGAAGGCCAGAAGATCAGCTACGAAATCGTTGCTGATCGCCGTTCGGGCAAGTCGTCGGCCGACAACTTGCGCGCCGCTGGCTAAGACCGATCCGCGGCGCAAGCCGCGGGCTCGATCTTCCCAGACAGCAGCGTCGTTTTAAACCGATGGCTGATGTGACTGATAAAAAAGGCCGCGCTTGAAGCGCGGCCTTTTCGTTGATGCCTGGCTTTGGATTCAACGCCGCGCTTGAAGCGCGGCCTTTTCGTTGATGCCTGACCTTGGCTTTAACGCCGCGCTTGAAAGCGCGGCCTGACGTCTCGTCCGCCCCTCACGATGTCGGGCACGACGGGTTCGGCGTCGACGGCGGTGGATCGAAGAAGACACAGGTGGACTGACGTGGTCGCGTGAAGGTCTGATCCGACAACGTGATGCCGGCTTTCGCCATCACGTAGCCGACGACCGGCACGTAGAGATAGCTGACCTCGCTGTAGATCAGATACTGGTTCGGCATGGCCTTGCCGGTCGAATCCTTGCTAATCAGGCCGTCAGGGACCGTGACCGGGGATTTCAAGGCGCGCTTTGCCGTTCCTTCGCTCCATTGCACACGCCCGACCGATGTGACCGGGTCGATGTACACTTCGCTGATCGTGGCCTTCAGCTGGGTGTCCGGATAAGGCTGCATGATCGCGCCGCCGATCATGAAGAAATTGCTGACGTCCACCGGATAGACCGACGTCGCGCGCGACGTCAGATCGGACAGCGTCCGCGTCAACAGCGTCACCTTGCGATCGACGGCCACGCCATTCGCGATCTCGATGGTGCCGAACAGCAAGAGCAGCATCAGGGGCAGGATCATCGCGAATTCGGCCGCGCCAAAGCCCCGGCCATCTTGCCGGAATTGCGCGAGACGGACGCGAAGGCGACCCATCGTCGAAAAAAGAATTGGACCGGTCATGAGATTTTCCACTACGGAGGCGGTTCGATACGGAAGCCGGCGGACGCTGTGAGCAGACGCTGGCTGTTGATCGAGCCGCGATTGATGTTGGCGATGTTGTAGCCGAGCCCGGTCACGACCAGCGGCCACTTGTAAAAGACCCGCAGCACGACCGTATTTCCGCTGCCCGGACTGCCGGGATTCCAGGACATCGGCGTGGTCTGGTTGCCGGAGCCGTCATAGGGCGCGACGGTCGGAATCGGCGTGCCGGGCGGATACGACTGCATGTCGATGGAAACGTTGGCGCAGTTGAACAGCAGCTGCACGCGAGGGCAGAAATCCGTGGTGAAGGTTGACTGCGGCAACGGCGACTTGCCGGTCCAGACGTAAACCATCCGCCCGCTGTCCTGCACGGCGTTCTCGAGCACCTGGCCGGCGAAAAACATCAACGCCGTCTCGAACACCGCGAAGATCAGCGCGAAAAAGATCGGGGCGACGAACGCGAATTCAACCGCGGCGGAACCGCCCCGGTTGCGGCGAAAATGCCGGAACGCCAAAGCGATCGGCGATGTTGAAAGCAGCGGCGACGGCATCGATCGACCTTTTGCGGCGGAAGCGATATCACTCCCGTCGCGAAAGTAGCCGAAACTCATTGTCGAAGTGTTGCGGGGTATCGAGACAAAACGCGGCGGGATCGTAACACTTCGCTCACCATGATCGCGGTTGGCGAGACGTCAGGCGGCGAGTTATTTGTCCTTGAGTCTATCTGCCGCCGAGTCTGTTTGCCGTTACGGCTACTTGTTGTCCTTCGACACCACGCCGGAGGCTTTCTCGTTCAGCACGCCGCCCTGGTCCATGGTCGATTTGAAAAAGGCGTCCGTATCGCCGAGCGTGACGCGACGCTGGCACACCGGCATGCAGCTATAGGACTCGCGATCGACGCCGCGATAGATCGTGACGACCTTATCGCTCGGCCCTTCGACATAGATGACGCGATCGAGCAGCACTTCGCCGCGACGATCCATCGCGATGACGTTGGTCGCGCCGTAACCCTTGCCGGTGACGACAACGAGACCGCCGGGTTGCAAGCTGACGTCGGCGATCAACGGGTTTCCGACCACGATGGTGGCGATGCGCTCGGGTAACTTGACGAGCTTGGCCTGATCGACGTTGACCGAAATCGATTCCGGCGCCGGTTCCGGTGCGGCAAACGCCGGTGCCACCGAAACGCCGATCGCAAGGGTGCAGGCCATGGCGGATGTGCGCAGAAGACTGCGACGATACTCTATCGACATACTCTACTCCGGGACGTAACGGGCCGGCCTTCAACGATACGCAGCGGTGCCGGCGCCCGACAAAAATTCCAGCTTGGCAAATCTGACGTTAATTGATGAATGAACGTGTAACGCGCGACGTCAGGTTGTCTGCGATTGGGCGGGTGTGCGAACGAACAGGCGAGTCGGCCGCCCGATCGCGGTCGGCAGCGCGTCGCCGCCCAACGACCCATGGCGGCCATGCGCGACGATCATTCGAATGTGACCGAACCACGTAAGCAAATCTTTACCGTGCAGAAGAACACCGAATTGCACCGGCTTTTCGGCGATCGAATTAACGCGGTTGCAAGTCTCGGATCATATGGTCGCTGCATGGTCACGGTGCTGAGAACGCCGGCAAGACCAAAGTCTAGTTCGACAGCCTCGTGCACACATGGAGTTTCACATGAAGAATCTCGTTTCGCGTTTCGTCAAGGATGAGTCCGGCGCCACCGCCATTGAATACGGCCTGATCGCCGCCGGCATTTCGCTGGCCATCATCGCCGTCGTCAACGGCCTCGGCACCAACCTCACCGCCAAGTTCACGGCGATCAACACCGCGATTAAATAAGCGCGGCGACGATCACGTCATCAAGGGCCTCGGTTTTGATCCGAGGCCTTTTTTGTCCGCTTCTCCGATTGTGTTGAGTGCGTATGCGTCAATTCGACCGACCCGCCCGCCTGGCGGCCCAAGGCATCGCCCGCTTCGGTGATCCCGCCACATGGGTCTGCGCCGCGTTGGCGCTCGCCGTCGTCGTGCTGTCGGTGCGGATCGTCAGCATCTGGTAAACCCGCGGTTATTTTCCAATCCTTTACGTCTGCGGTCTAGCGTGCGGTGACGCCCGCTTTCCAGTCAGACGGGGCCTTGCCGCCATGGTTCTCGATCTTCTGCGCCTCGCGCTGTTTCCCGCTCTGATGGCCTATGCGGCCGCGAGCGACCTGTTCACGATGACGATTCCCAATCGTGTGTCGCTCCTGTTGATCGCGGGCTTCGGCGTTCTCGCCATCGCCGGCGGCATGCCGCTGGCGCTGATCGGATCGCATGCCGGCGCCGGCGCGCTGGTCCTTGTCATTTCCTTCGCCTGCTTTGCCTTCGGCTGGATCGGCGGCGGCGATGCCAAGGTCGCGGCGGCGGCCGGGCTGTGGTTCGGCTTCGGCCACCTGCTCGATTATCTGGTTTATGCCTCGCTGTTCGGCGGCGGCCTGACACTGTTGCTGTTGCAGATGCGACAGTGGCCGCTGCCCTATGCGCTCGGCGGCCAGCAATGGCTGCTGCGGCTGCATCATAAAGACAGCGGCATTCCCTACGGCATCGCGCTCGCGCTCGGCGCCTTGACGATCTATCCGGAGACCGACTGGATCAAGGCGGTCGATTTGTCGCGGTTTGTGCTGCCCTGAACCGGCCAAGACGCTTCATTAACTTGAATTAGATACCGCTCATTAACCATGCTTTGACGAATAGCTGGTCAACTCCCGATACGGCGACACGAGCGTCGCAGCGTTTTGTGGAAAGTTGAGCGTATGAATACCGCACGCATCGTGGTTCTGGCCATCGCAGTCGGCGCCGGCAGCATCGCCGCCTATCTTGCGAGCGGCTCGGATCCGGCTCCTGTCCTCGTCAAGGACACGCCGCCACTGCCGACCGTCGATGTGCTGGTCGCCAAGGCCGACATCGTGCTCGGCCAAGCTATCAACGCTGACGATGTGCAGTGGCAGCAGTGGCCGGCCGCGACCTCCAGCAACAGTTTCCTTCGCCGTGGCGAACGCCCCGACGCCGCGACCCAGATCGCCGGCTCCATCGCCCGCTCGCCTTTCATCGCCGGCGAGCCAATCCGCGAACAGAAGCTGGTGCGCGCCAATGGCTCCGGCTTCATGGCCGCGATCCTGCCCACCGGCATGCGCGCGGTGTCCACCGAGATTTCGCCGGAGACTGGCGCGGGCGGCTTCATCCTGCCGAACGACCGCGTCGACGTCATTCTGTCGAAGCGTGAGAAGAGTTCGGACCGCGCCGTCGCCAACGGCGACAACATCAATTCGGAGATCATCCTCAGCAACATTCGCGTGCTGGCGATCGATCAGACCATCGAGGAAAAGAACGGTCAGAAGGTCGTTGTCGGCAAGACGGCGACGCTCGAACTGAAGCCCGAACAGGCCGAAAACCTCGCCCGGTCGCGACAGAGCGGCACCCTATCGCTGGCCTTGCGCGCGCTCGCGGACGCCAACGTGCCCGAGATGAGGCACGACGACGACCGCGCCAACAAACGCGATTCCGTGAACGTGGTCCGCTACGGCGTGCAGACCACGACCACGACGGCGAAGTGATGAGGACTCGAGTGATGATCCGCAAGACCACAACCCACCCGGTGAAGGCTGCTTTGGTGCGGGCCCTGGCGCTGGGCACCGCGGCGGCGTTGCTGTTGCAGCCCGTCGCACCGGTGTTCGCGGCCGAGTTGCACGTTGCCGCATCGAGCGGCGACGGCCAGCTCAACGCGCGTTTCCTGCCGCTCGGCATCGGCAAATCGATCGTGATCGACCTGCCGCGCGACATCAAGGATGTGCTCGTCGCCGATCCGAAGATCGCCAACGCCGTGGTGCGGTCGGCGCAGCGCGCCTACATCATCGGCGCGACGGTCGGTCAGACCAACATCGTGTTCTTCGACGCCGCCGGTCAGCAGATCGCGGCCTATGACATCGCCGTCACGCGCGACCTGAACGGCATCCGCGCCGCGTTGCGCCAGTCGCTGCCGAATACCGGGATCCGCGTCGAGGGCCTCGGCGATGGCGTCATGCTGTCCGGTACGGCCGCCAGCGCGATCGAAGCCCAGCAGGCCGCTGATATCGCCGCGCGCCTGACCGGCAGCGCCGACAAGGTCGTCAGCAACATCGCCGTGCGCGGTCGCGATCAGGTGATGCTCAAGGTGACCGTCGCTGAGGTTCAGCGCAACATCGTCAAGCAGCTCGGCGTCGATCTCAGCGGATCGATGAGCTACGGCACCGCCGTGGTCAATTTCAACAACGTCAATTCATTCAAGGCTAATGGCGGTCCCTTGGTCGAGGGCAACAGCATCTCGGGCGCCTTCGGCTCCGCGCCGTCGGTCAAGGCGACGTTGAAGGCGATGGAAAATGCCGGCGTCATCCGCACCCTGGCCGAACCGAGCCTGACCGCCATCTCCGGCGAGACCGCCAACTTCCTCGCCGGCGGCGAGTTTCCCGTGCCCGGCGGCCGATCCTGCGACCCCGCGACGGGCCTCTGCACGACGCAGATCACCTTCAAGAAATTCGGTATCTCCCTGGGTTTCACGCCGGTCGTTCTTAGCGAGGGCCGCATCAGCCTGCGCGTCTCGACCGAGGTTTCCGAATTGTCGCAGGACAATGCGGTGTTGATCAGCGGCACCTCGATCCCCGCGATCAAGGTCAATCGTGCCGATACGACCATGGAAATTCCCTCGGGCGGTTCGATGGCGATGGCCGGCCTGATCAAGCAGCAGACCAGGCAGGCCATGAGCGGCCTGCCCGGCATGGCGCAGCTGCCGGTGCTGGGCTCGCTGTTTCGCAGCCGCGACTACGTCAACAACAACACCGAGCTGATGGTGCTGGTGACGCCCTACATCGTCCGCGCGGTCGCGCAGAAGGATCTGTCGCGCCCCGACGACGGCTTCGCCGACTCGTCCGATCCGCAGGCCGATCTGCTCGGCAGCGTCAACCGCATCTACGGCGTGCCCGGCCGCACCGAGCCGGCGCGCGGCTATCGCGGCACCTTTGGCTTCATCACGGACTGAGACGGACGAGGATTTCGATCATGACCATGAAACAACCCGTCCGACTGCCGCGCGGCCTCGCCATCGCCGGCGTGCTGCTGGGCGTCACGATGGCGCTCGGCGGCTGCACGCACACGGCCGAGGAGGTCACGTCCAGCGTGCCGACCGACTATCGTCTGCGGCATCCGATCGCGATTCAGGAAGGCGTGCAGACCACCGAAGTATTCGTCGGCACGGCGCGCGGCGGCCTTTCCGCGCCGCAGCGCGCCGATGTGCTTGCGCTGGCCCAGAACTGGCTGCGCGAAGGCACCGGCGCCATCACGATCGACGTGCCGGTCGACACGCCGAATGCGCGCGCCGCCAAGGATTCCTATCGCGAGGTTCAGGCGCTGCTGGTGGCCGCCGGCGTGCCGCCGCGCGGCATCACCACGCGCAATTACAAGCCGGACGATCCGCGCCTGTTCGCGACCATCCGGCTGAATTACCCCAAGATCACGGCCACCGTCGGCCCTTGCGGCACCTGGCCGGAAGACCTCGGTCCGTCGATCAAGAACAAGGCCTATCTCGACAACAAACCGTATTTCAATCTCGGTTGCGCCAATCAGCGCAACCTCGCCGCGATGGTCGACAACCCGGCCGACCTGGTGCAGCCGCGTCCGGAAACGCCGGCCTATACGAGCCGACGCAGCGTCGTCCTGAACAATTTCCGCAAGGGTGATCCGACCGCCTCGGTCGCGGCCAAGGCCGACACCGATAAAAGCAAAGTCAGCAGTGTGGGACAATGATCAGCTACGCACGACAGACATCGGACGATCCCGCCGCCGCGACACCGGCTGCGGATGATCACATCGCACCCGCGCCGCGCGTTTCCGTGCAGGCGTTTTGCGAAACCGTGGAAACCGCCGCCGCCGTGCAATCGGCTGGCGAGGACCGCAGACTCGACAAGGCCCATCTGAAAATTCAGATGGGCGGCATGGCGGCGGCGATCGAAGCCTATCGCACCGCGCCGACACCAAACGTCATCGTGCTGGAAACCGAGGGTCGCAACGACATTCTCACCGGCCTCGACCAGCTCGCGTCGGTCTGCGATGCCGGCACCCGCGTTGTCGTGATCGGCAAGGTCAACGACGTCACGTTGTATCGCGAACTCGTGCGGCGCGGCGTCAGCGACTACATGATCGGCCCGATCGTGCCGCTTGACGTCGTCCGCGCCATTTGCGGCCTGTTCTCCGCTCCCGAAGCCAAAGCCGTCGGCCGCATCATCGCGGTGGTCGGTGCGAAAGGCGGCGTGGGCGCCTCGACCATTGCGCATAACGTCGCCTGGGCGATCGCGCGCGATCTGTCGCTCGACGCCGTCGTCGCCGATCTCGATCTCGCCTTCGGCACCGCCGGGCTCGATTACAATCAGGATCCGCCGCAGGGCATCGCCGACGCCGTGTTCTCGCCGGATCGCATCGACACCGCCTTCATCGACCGCCTGCTGTCGAAATGCACCGATCATCTCAGCCTGCTCGCGGCTCCGGCGACGCTGGAGCGCGTCTATGATTTCGGCGTCGAGGCGTTCGACTCGATCTTCGACACGCTGCGAACCACAATGCCCTGCATCGTGCTCGACGTGCCGCATCAATGGTCCGGCTGGACCAAGCGCGCCTTGGTCGGCGCCGACGATATTCTCATCGTCGCGGCGCCCGATCTCGCCAACTTGCGGAACACCAAGAACATCTACGACCTTCTGAAGGCGGCGCGGCCAAACGACCGCAGCCCGCTTTACTGTCTCAATCAGGTCGGCGTGCCGAAGCGTCCGGAGATCGCGGCGAGGGAATTCGCCAAGGCGATCGAATGCGATCCGATCGCCACGATCCCGTTCGATCCGCAGATGTTCGGTCTCGCTTCGAACAACGGCCAGATGATCGCCGAAGTCGCCGCCGGGCACCGCACGACGGAAATCTTTTTGCAGATCGCGCAACGGCTCACCGGGCGCGGCGACACCAAGAAGCCGCGATCGTCCTTCCTGTCGCCACTCCTCGAAAAGTTGCGGTCGCGCTAGCGGACCGCCTGGAGCGTCATTGTGTTTGGTAAGCGTAGCGGATCAGAGAACGATACACGGACGGTCGCCGTCGCGACGGCGCCGCAGCCGGCGGCGATGCCGGCGGCCGGCGCCGCCGTGCCCAAGGTCGCATCGCCGCCGATCTCGCCGGCCCGCGCGGTCCCACCGGTCGTCGAAGCCCGCCGCTCGGACGCCTATTATCAGGTCAAGGCGACGATCTTCGGTGCGTTGATCGAGGCGATCGATCTGGCGCAGCTCGCCAAGCTCGATACCGAATCCGCGCGCGAGGAAATCCGCGACATCGTCAACGAGATCATCGCGATCAAGAATATCGTGATGTCGATCTCCGAGCAGGAAGAGCTGCTCGACGATATCTGCAACGACGTGCTCGGATATGGCCCGCTGGAGCCGCTGCTGGCGCGCGATGACATCTCCGACATCATGGTCAACGGTGCCGGGGCGGTCTTCATCGAGGTCAACGGTCGGATCCAGAAGACCGGAATTCGTTTCCGCGACAACCAGCAACTGCTGAACATCTGCCAACGCATCGTCAGCCAGGTCGGCCGACGCGTCGATGAATCATCGCCGATCGTGGACGCCCGCCTCGCCGATGGCTCGCGCGTCAACGCCATCGTCCCGCCGCTCGCGATCGACGGCCCCGCGCTCACCATTCGTAAGTTCAAAAAGGACAAGCTGACGCTCGAGCAGCTCGTCAAATTCGGCGCGATCTCGCCGGAAGGCGCCGATATTCTTCAGATCATCGGCCGGTCGCGCTGCAACGTGCTGATCTCCGGCGGCACCGGCTCCGGCAAGACCACGCTGCTGAACTGCTTGACGCGCTATATCGAGGATGACGAGCGCATCATCACCTGCGAGGACGCGGCTGAACTGCAATTGCAGCAGCCGCATGTCGTGCGTCTCGAAACCAGGCCGCCGAACATCGAAGGCGAAGGCCAGATCACGATGCGCGAGCTGGTGCGCAACTGTCTGCGTATGCGGCCGGAACGCATCATCGTCGGCGAGGTCCGTGGACCCGAGGCGTTCGATCTGTTGCAGGCGATGAACACCGGCCATGACGGCTCGATGGGCACGCTGCACGCCAACAACCCGCGCGAAGCGCTGTCGCGTTGCGAATCGATGATCACGATGGGCGGTTTCTCGCTGCCCTCGCGCACCATTCGCGAGATGATCTGCGCCTCGATCGATATCGTGGTGCAGGCGGCGCGGCTGCGCGACGGCTCGCGCCGCATCACCCACATCACGGAAGTGATGGGGATGGAAGGCGATACCATCATCACGCAAGACGTCTTCCTCTATGACATCCTCGGTGAGGATGCGAACGGCAACATCGTCGGCCGGCACCGCTCGACCGGAATTGGCCGTCCGAAATTCTGGGAACGCGCGCGCTATTACGGCGAGGAAAAACGGCTCGCGGCCGCGCTTGACGCGTCCGACACCGGCGAGCCGGGGTAGGAGCCAAGCCATGAACATGCAAACGCTGGCGCTTGGATTTCTAGCCGCCACCACCGTGGGCGGCATTGCCTACGTCTTCCTGTATCCCTCGCTGTCGGGCGAGAAGAAGGCCGAGGCACGCCGCAGTTCGGTGGCGCGCTCCGAGCCGGCGGCGCGTCATGTCGACAAAACGCAACGCTCGCGTCGCGAACAGGTCGAAGGCACGCTGAAGGAAGTCGAGGCGCGCCAGCGCAAAGTGAAAAAGGTCGCGCTCGCGGTCCGGATCACGCAAGCCGGACTCGACTGGACCAACAAGAAGTTCATCGTCGTCTCCGCGTTGCTCGGGCTGCTGGGCCTGCTCCTGCCGTATATCCTCAACGGGCAGTTGCTTGGTCTGATCGCGCACAAGCCTGAGCAACAATTGCAGGGCCGCACCATTACCGACACCAAGACCGCCGTGCTGGCCAATGGCGCCGCGATCTGGCTTCTGACCGCGGAGAAGAACGCCAATGCCGCCCTCACGATCGTCGATGGCGTCGGCCAGCTCGCCTTCAATGGATCCGTGAGTCTGTCGGCCGGGATCGGTCAGCCTTTCACCTGGCGCGGCTTCAACAGCGACGGCAAACAATGGCCGCCGGGCAAATACGATTTGAAAGTCGAAGGTACGGATCCGTCGGGAAACGCCGTTCCGGTCAAGACGCAGGTGCTGGTCGAAGCCGGTCCGGCGGTCGCGCCGAACGGACTTGGCGGCGCGCTGCTGGCGGCGATCGGTCTGGCCTTCGCCTGCGGTATCGGCATTCCGCGCTGGATGCTGAACTATCTTAAAAAGCGCCGCGAAAAGAAATTTCTCAAGGCGTTGCCCGACGCCGTGGACGTCATCGTGCGCGGCATCAAGGCCGGCCTGCCGCTGTTCGACTCGATCAAGGTGGTGGCGGCGGATGCGCCCGAGCCGTTGCGCAGCGAATTCAACGCCATCATCGAAACCCAGGCGATCGGCATGCCGCTCGGCGAGGCCTGCGCGCGGCTGTTCGAACGGATGCCGCTGCCGGAAGCGAACTTCTTCGGCATCGTCATCGCGATCCAGCAGAAGTCCGGCGGCAACCTCTCGGAAGCGCTGGGCAATCTCTCCAAGGTGCTGCGCGACCGCAAGCGGATGGCCGAGAAAATTCAGGCAATGTCCATGGAAGCCAAAGCCTCCGCCGGCATCATCGGCTCGTTGCCGCCGATCGTGATGCTGCTGGTCTATCTCTCGACGCCCGACTACATCTCGCTGCTGTGGACCCACCCCACCGGCCAGCTGATGCTGGTCGGCTGCGCCGTGTGGATGACCTGCGGCATTCTGGTGATGAAGAAAATGATCAACTTCGACTTCTGATGGTGTCGCCATGATGCAATTCCTCATCGACAAGATGCACGACGCGCGCTTCCTGACGATGATGCTGGCCGCGATCGCCGCCAGCGCCACCGCCTACTCGCTGGTCATGCCGCTGTTCGCCGGCAACGATCTCGCCAAGCGCATGAAGGTCGCGGCCAGCGAGCGCGAGCGAATTCGCGCGCGCGAGCGTGAGCGGCTGTCCAAAACCGAAAAGGTCTCGCTTCGTCAGGCGCCGAAGCAGATCGTCAGCAAGGTCGTTCAGGGCTTCAATCTCGGCAAGTGGGTGGCGCAGGAAGCCGCGCGTTCGAAGCTGGTGATGGCCGGCTATCGCGGCCAGGCGCCCTACATGACGTTCCTGTTCTTTCGCATGGTCACGCCGATCGTGTTTTTCGTCGGCGCGAATCTGTATGTGTTCGGCATCTCGCACATGGAGCAATCGACGCCGATCAAGATCGGCATCTGCCTCGCCGCCGCCTATGCCGGCATGCAGGCGCCGATGATTTTTCTCAAAAACGCGATCAGCAAGCGGCAGCTCTCGGTGCGGCGGGCATTTCCCGACGCGCTCGATCTGTTGCTGATCTGCATCGAATCCGGCATGTCGATCGAGGCCGCCTTCCGCCGCGTCAGCGTCGAGATCGGCACCCAGTCGGTCGCGCTGGCGGAAGAATTATCGCTGACCACGGCGGAATTGTCTTATTTACAGGACCGCAAGGTCGCCTATCAAAATCTCGCCGACCGCACCGGCCTCGACGGCGTGAAGTCGGTCTGTCTCGCTCTGATGCAGAGTGAGCGTTACGGGACGCCGCTCGGCCAGAGCCTGCGCGTGATGGCGCAGGAAAATCGCGACATGCGGATGAACGAGGCCGAGAAGAAAGCCGCCGCGCTGCCGCCTAAGCTGACGGTGCCAATGATCCTGTTCTTTCTGCCGGTGTTGTTCGTCGTCATTCTCGGGCCGACCGGCATCAAGGTCTCGGCGATGCAGTGAGGTCGGCGACGCCATCAGGCGTCACGCGGGACTGCCATCATCACCCGGCCGAGCGCGCTGGCGCGCGGAGGACCGCTGAA
>JAQGJY010000222.1 GCA_028290325.1 Tardiphaga sp. | reverse complement strand
TCGTCGCGCAGGCCGATGCCACGCAGGACGAATTCACATAATTGTCGGTCGAGATCTGGCGCGTTGCCATACGCCAGACAGGGAATCGCGGGAAGCCGCGTCAGCGCCGCCATCATGACGGTGTGGTGGGCGAACCAGAACAGGTTGAGCGGCGCCCGGCCGACATCCTTCGCATCGCCGGTCGTCACGGCCTGCGCGAGCGAAGCCACAAAGGCCGAGCCGATGATCCCGCCGAACTTTTGGTACATCAGGCCGGCGAACTCGCCGTCATTGAGATGGCTGATCGCCATCAGCCGCAGCCGCTGCGCTTCCTGATGGTCGGGGGCATCCAACACATCGAGGAAGTGGCGAACCATGCCGCGCACCAGTTCGACCAATGTCGCCGTCGAGGGCTCGCGGTCCAGCAGCGCGTGCATCGCCGGGTCCGCCGCGCATTCCTCCGACAGGATTTCGGCGTAGAGCGCCGATTTGCTCGGAAAATGCTTGAACAACAACCCTTCGGAAATCGACGCGGCGGCCGCGACGCTCTTGGTCGTCGTGCCGGCAAAGCCGTTATGCGCGAAGCATCGCTTGGCGGCACTCAGGATCAATTCCCGGCGCAGGTCACTGGTCATGCGGAGTGTCGTCATCGGCGTGTGAGTAATCACTCACCTGGAACATTGTCAACATTTAAGTGCATTGCAACATGATGTGATCCGCTGGCAGTGCGGACGCATGCGGCGCGAGCTGCTATGGCGGTCTCCTCGCGACAATCGGACCCGCCGTGCCTGCCATCATCGCCGATCCCGCATTTTATCTGGCCGCGATCCCCGCCGTCATCCTGCTCGGGCTGTCGAAAGGCGGCTTCTCAGGGGTCGGCACCGCCGCGACGCCGCTGCTGGCGCTGTATCTGCCGCCGCTCGAAGCCGCCGCCTTGCTTTTGCCGGTGCTGATCACGCAGGACATCATCTCTGTTTATGTCTATCGCCGCGACTGGGACTCGACCAACCTCAAGGCCCTGTTGCCTGGCGCGCTGGTCGGCATGGCGCTCGGCTGGTGGCTGGCGTCGCGTATTTCCGACGATGCCGTGCGAGTCGCGGTCGGCCTGATCGGCGTGCTGTTCGTCGCACACGTTGTCCTGCAACGCGCCGTTCTGGAGCCGCGCCGTATGAACAAAGCCGGCGGTGCGTTCTGGGGCGGCGTGACCGGCTTCACGTCATTCCTGACGCAAGGCGGCGGACCGCCGTTTCAGGTCTACATGCTGCCGCAGCGTTTGCCCAAGCTCGTGCTGGTCGGCACCACCGCGATCTTCTTCGCCATTCTCAATGCCTTGAAGATCGTGCCCTATTTCGCGCTCGGTCAATTTACGGCGGTGAATCTCTGGACCTCGGCCGCGCTACTGCCAGTCGCCATCGCCGCCAACTTCGCCGGCATCTGGCTGGTCAAGCACACGCCGACGGGATTGTTCTACAGGATCGCCTATGCGCTGCTGTTGCTGATCTCGCTGACGTTGCTGTGGCAGGGCGTCAACGGATTGGCGCGTTAGTGGGGTTTGGCCGACCGCTCCAGCAACAATGTCGGCACGCCGCAGGTGCCGGCCTTCACCGACATCACCCGCGTGCCGGGTTTGCGGCCGTTACGAATCTCGGACACCTCCACGCCTGCCGCGACGAGTCGCGCCCGCGACGCGTCGAGGTTTTCGACATGCCACGTCACGCCCCATACGGCGTCGTCCTGCGTCAGATCGTTCTGGCCCGGCCGCTGTACGATCTCGACGATGAGATCGCCGCAGCGAAAAAACATCAGCCGGCCCCATTCGGGCTTCGCGCGGTCGAGCGCCATGTCGAGCCCGAGCCGCGCGCCATATAAAGCCGCCGCCCGCTCGGGCTGATGCGTCGAGATCACGACGTGATCGAGACCGAGAATCGGCGCATCGCCGGACGGCTCGGATCGCGGCCGCTCCTCGGCCATCTGCAAGAAGAACAACCGCACGCCATGCGCGGCCTCGGTTGCCGCGCGCGTGCGCTGCCACGACACCGTCGCACCATCCAGCTCGTTCGTGCTGCCGCCAGCGACGATCGCGTCGGGTTGCAAGGCCAGTCGTGACAGCCGGTGATGCATTTTTGCGAGATCATCGACCCGGAAACACAGGCTGGCGATGCCATCGCCGCGCGCCGCATGCGCGGCGCGAATTCTGTCCGCCGTCGCGCCTTCGCCGTCGGCGGCCATCAATTCGACCGTCATGTTGTCAAGCGTGAACAGCACCGTCGCCGCGCCATCGGCGCGGCCGCGCCACGCCGGCTTGCGCGCCAACAACGTCTCGTAAGCACGCGTCGCCGCGGCGAGATCAGCGACCAGGACGACGATATGATCGAGCGCCGTGATCATGACGCTGGTCCTTTCGCGAATCCTAAAGCAGCGCGGCCCGCGAATATCGCGTCGCGACCCATCGCCTCCTCGATCCGCAAGCACGCGTTCCATTTCGCCATCCGTTCCGAGCGCGAGAACGAGCCGACCTTCAATTGCCCGGCGTTCCAGCCGACCGCGAGATGCGCGATCGTGACGTCCTCGGTCTCGCCGGAGCG
>JAQGJY010000221.1 GCA_028290325.1 Tardiphaga sp. | reverse complement strand
GGCCGGATCGAGCGACGCGATCGCGGTATCCGGCAGGCGCTGCCAGGTCTCATCCTGGCCAAACAGCGAGATGCCGATATAGCCACGCAGCGTCAGCGACTGGCCGTCTTCACTCACGGTCATCTTGGCTTTGTAAATCGAGCCATTCCGCGGATCGAGCACGTTGCCGCCTTCGTAAACCAGGCCGTCGCGCTTCATATCGCGAATGAACGACATGCCGAGCGATGGCTGGTTTTTGCGGTCGTCCGTGCATTTGGTGCAAAACTGGGCGGGCTCGCCGGGCTTCGGAAACATTTTGGCGAACGCACCTTCGTAAGCCGTGCCGCGATCGACGACGAGCACCCAGACGACGGGCTGCCCCTTGTCAGACTTCTGCCAAAGTCCGGCCGCACTCGGCTCGGCCGCCAGAAGAGGTTGCGCCGAGAACATCGCCGCACCAACCGCCAGAATGAGCTTCATTGCTTTTCGCATCGTCCGTGTCCCCGTCATAGTGTCTGTGCTTACGGCTTGATTGACCGCAGACTATGGCCAATTCGCGGACTCGGGAAAGCAAAAGCAGTTCATCCCCCCGGGTGAGTGTGACTTCACTTTCTCAGCGTTTGATGCCGTTTTCGCCCGCGAAAGCCGGGAAACCAGTATCTTGCGACGCATAGTATGGCTTTTGGAGCAAAATGCCGGGAGTTTTGGGCCGTCCGCCTTTGCGGCGGATGACATTCACGAATGTTTCGCTGTGTTGCGCTCCGCTCAATTCACGCCGAGCTTTTTCTGCAAGCTCGACGACGACGTGGTGTATTGGAATACCAGTCGCTTGTCCGGATAGACGTAGCGATGCGCCTTTTGCGCCATCAGCGCGCCTTCGTGGAAACCAGACAGAATGAGTTTCAGCTTGCCGGGATAGGTGTTGATATCGCCGATCGCGAAGATACCGGGAATATTGGTCTCGAACGCCTCGGTATCGACCGGCACAAGATTGTTCTGCAACGCCACGCCCCAATTCGCGACCGGGCCGAGCTTCATCGTCAGGCCGAAGAACGGCAGGATCGTATCGCAGCTCATCGGCGTCAGGGCATTGTCGGTGCCTTTGATCACCGCGCCGGTCAGCTGACCGTTGGCGCCCTGCAATTCCGTCACCTGTCCGATCTTCAGATCCATCTTGCCGTCGGCGACGAGCTTGCGCATCTGCTCGACGCTATGCGGCGCGGCGCGGAAATCGTCCCGACGATGCAGCAGCGTTATTTTCTTGGCGAGCGGATGCAGGTTCAGCGTCCAGTCCAGCGCGCTGTCGCCACCGCCGACGATCAGGATGTCCTTGTCGCGGAATTGCTCCATCTTGCGGACGGCGTAGAACACCGAGGTGCCCTCATAGGCTTCGATGCCCGGCACCGGGGGACGCTTCGGCTGGAACGAGCCACCACCTGCGGAGATCACAACCACCTTGGCCTCGAACACCTTGCCGGCATCGGTCGTGCAGCGAAACAGCGGGTCGCCGATTTTTTCGATCGTCTCGATCATCTCATTGAGATGAAACTGCGGATTGAACGGCGCGATCTGCTCCATCAGCGCTTCGGTGAGGCCCTGCCCCGTCACCATCGGCAGCGCTGGAATGTCGTAGATCGGCTTTTCCGGATACAGCTCCGCGCATTGGCCGCCGAGCTTGTCGAGGATGTCGACGAGATGCACCTTCATGTCGAGCAGGCCCAACTCGAACACGGCAAACAATCCGCAGGGGCCGGCCCCAATAATCAGCACGTCGGTCTTGATCGTTTCGCTCATCGTGGTTGGTCTCGCTGCAACGGAGGGCCTATTTGCCGGCGTGTGTAGCCAACGCCGGAGATCGTGGAAAGCAAAATTGCCGGTCGCGGCCCGCTTGCCAGCTTGCCCGCGACGCGCAAACCGGCTGTAACGGCTGGTAAAAATGGAGAGCTAAGCCCCGTGACCGCCCCCCAACGCGCCGCCGTCCCTGCCCTCGACGCCCACCCGCATCGTCTCGCCGACAACGTCCGGTTCGCCGATCTCGACGTCAACAAGCACGTCAACAACGCGGTCTATTCGAGCTATTTCGAGAGCAGTCGCGTGCTGCTGGTTGGCCAGCGCGGTAACGGGCTGACGCCGGAGGGGCTCGGCTGGGTGCTGGCGCGGCTCGATATCAACTTCCGCGCCGAACTGCATTGGCCCGGCACGATTGAATTGGGGCTCGGCGTCTTGCGACTGGGGCGCACCTCGGTGACGTTCTCGCAGGTGGTCTATTCGCAGGGCCGCCTGATCGCGTCCGCGCAGGCGACCACCGTGATGGTGGACAGCGTCAGCCGCAAGCCGACCGCGCTGCCGGACGACGTGATCGCCGCGTTTCAGGAGTGGATGCTGCGAGGGGTTTGACGTCGCAGAAACGCCGATGCTCTGCGTCGCCCCAGCAAAGCAATCGCTTTACCTGCGGAGGGATGCTGAACTCAGCCGTTTCGATGGCAGCGCAGCAAGGAAAATAGATCAGGCCTGCCGCTCGGGCGTCTTGACGACGAGCCCGTCGAGCGCGTCGGTGATCTTGATCTGGCACGACAGCCGCGAGCTTGGCTTCACGTCGTAGCCGAAATCGAGCATGTCCTCTTCCATCGGTGTCGGCGC
>JAQGJY010000151.1 GCA_028290325.1 Tardiphaga sp. | reverse complement strand
TCGAGGCCGCCGTCGATCGCGTCTCGACGATTTCGAGCGAGCGCGGCCGCGCGGTGAAACTGGCGTTGTCCGCGGGCAAGCTGGTGCTGTCGGTGACACACCCCGACTCCGGCAGCGCCACCGAGGAGCTGGAAGTCGAATACGCCTCCGACGCGCTCGATATCGGCTTCAACTCGCGCTACCTGCTCGACAGCGCCGCGCAGATCGAGGGCGAGGTCGCGGTGTTGCGTCTGGCCGATCCCGGCTCGCCGACCTTGGTGCAGGACAAGGACGCCAAGGGCGCGCTCTACGTCCTGATGCCGATGCGGGTTTAACCTTGCTTCCCTCTCCCCTTGTGGGAGAGGGTGGCTTCGCGGAGCGAAGCCGGGTGAGGGGTTCATGCCGCAAAAACCGCATCATCAATCGATCAAAAAGCCGATCCGCGGTCTCGCGAAACAAATGCGCCGGACGCCGACGGATGCAGAGGCCGCGATGTGGCGTCTCCTTCGTCACCGACGATTCGCGGAATTCAAGTTTCGCCGGCAGGTGCCGTTGCAAGGCTATATTCTCGATTTCGTCTGCTTCGATAGGAAACTTATTATTGAGATTGATGGAAGCCAGCACGCGTCATCGGAACGCGACGAAATACGAGATGCTGCATTCGTTTCGGCAGGCTTCAAGATCGCGCGATACTGGAATAACGATGTCCTTCAACAGCAATCGTCGGTTCTGGAAGATATCTTTGCCAAACTGACCGCGACTGATCGTTAACCCCTCACCCGACGCCTCACTTCGTTCGGCGCCACCCTCTCCCACAAGGGGAGAGGGAAAGAAAGAGCAGCCGTCGCTCCCCATGACCGCCTCCCGCATTCGCCGCCTGACGCTGACGCATTTCCGCAATTATCGCGCCGCGACATTGCGGACGACGGCGGAGCTGGTCGTGCTGGTCGGGCCGAACGGCGCCGGCAAAACCAATTGCATCGAGGCGATCTCGTTTCTGTCGCCCGGCCGCGGCCTGCGCCGCGCCACGCTCGACGAGGTCGCCGACATTCGGGGCGACGGCTCGTGGGCGGCGTCGGCCGAAATCGAGGGCGCGGAGGGGCTCGCCACGCTGGGCACCGGCATCGATCCCAAGGTTCTCGAACCGGGCCGCGCCGAGACCACCACCGCGCGACGCTGCCGGATCGACCGCGAGCCGGTGTCGTCGGCCACCGCCTTCGGCGATCATCTGCGGATCGTCTGGCTGACGCCGGCGATGGATCAACTGTTCATGGGCCCGGCCGCCGAACGCCGACGCTTCCTCGATCGCCTCGTGCTGGCGATCGACAGCCAGCATTCCTCACGCGTCTCCGCGCTGGACCGCGCGTTACGGTCGCGCAACCGGCTGCTCGAGGACCGCCACTACGACGCCCATTGGTGCGACGCCATCGAGCGCGAGACCGCCGAGTTGGCCGTCGCCGTCGCCGCGATGCGCGCGCAGACGGTCACGCGGCTGGCGGCGGCGCTGAACGCCCGCGCGCAAAACTCGGTCTTTCCCGCCGCGACCATCGCGCTGGATGGCTGGATGGAAAACGCGCTGGTCGGCGAACCCGCCACGGCGGTCGAGGATCGCTATCGCCGCATGCTGCGCGACAATCGATCTCGTGATGCCGCCGCCGGCCGCACCCTCGACGGCCCGCATCTGACCGACCTGCAGGTCGTCTATGCGCCAAAAAACATGCCGGCGCGCGAGGCCTCGACCGGCGAGCAGAAAGCCTTGCTGATCGGTCTTGTGCTCGCCCATGCCGGCCTGGTCGCCGACATGACCGGCATCGCGCCGCTGTTGTTGCTTGATGAAGTGGTGGCGCATCTCGACCCCGGCCGCCGCGTCGCGCTGTTCGGCGAGCTCGCCAAGCTCGGCGCGCAGGTCTGGATGACCGGCGCGGACCCCGCCGCCTTCGCCGATGTCGGCAGCGCCGGCGAGATTTTCGAGGTCGCGGACGGCGCCATCGCGCGGCAGAAATAGCGGCCCGGAACGGCGCCGCGAAGCCATTCCCAAAACGGCTTTTCCAAGCCTTGAAAAACTCCAGAAAAACATCATTTATTCAATACGTTACACGCCGCTGATTTACGCTAGGTGATACCTGCGATTCGTGGCACAAATGATCATCCCGCCAGCCCGATTTCAGCGCTGATTCGACAGAGCTCATAGGCCCCTCACCATGACAGAACCCGCCCGGCAAACGCCCGCCGAAACCGACCTGGTCGTGCCGATCGAATATGGCGCGGAATCGATCCGGGTGTTGAAGGGGCTCGATGCGGTTCGCAAGCGGCCGGGCATGTATATCGGCGACACCGATGACGGCTCCGGCCTGCATCACATGGTCTATGAGGTCGTCGATAACGCGATCGACGAAGCGCTGGCCGGTCACGCCACCGCCGTCGAGGTCGTGCTCAATGCCGACGGCTCGGTCACGGTGCGCGACGACGGCCGCGGCATTCCCGTCGACATCCACAAGGGCGAAGGTATCTCGGCCGCCGAGGTCATCATGACCCAGCTCCATGCCGGCGGTAAGTTCGACCAGAACTCCTACAAGGTTTCCGGCGGCCTGCACGGCGTCGGCGTCTCCGTCGTCAATGCGTTATCGAGCAGATTGCAGTTGCGGGTCTGGCGCGACGGCAAGGAGCACATGATCGAATTCGCGCATGGCGACGCGGTCGCGCCGCTCACCGTCGTCGGCGATGCCAACGGCAAACGCGGCACCGAGGTGACGTTCCTGGCCTCGACCGACACCTTCACGATGATCGAGTATGACTTCGCGACGCTCGAACATCGGCTGCGCGAACTCGCGTTCCTGAATTCCGGCGTCAACATCGTGCTCTCGGACATGCGCCATCCGGTCGAGAAGCGCGAGCAGATGATGTACCAGGGCGGCGTCGTCGAGTTCGTGAAATATCTCGACCGCAACAAGAAACCGATGGTGCCGGCGCCGATCATGCTGGCGGCGGAGATCAACGGCATCGGCGTCGAGGCGGCGTTGTGGTGGAACGACAGCTACCACGAGAACGTGCTGTGTTTTACCAACAACATCCCGCAACGCGACGGCGGCACGCATCTGGCGGGCTTTCGTGGCGCGTTGACGCGACAGGTCAACGGCTATGCCGAAGTGGTCGCCAAGAAGGAAAAGATCGCGCTGACCGGCGATGATTGCCGTGAAGGCCTCACCGCGGTTCTGTCGGTGAAGGTGCCGGATCCGAAATTCTCGTCGCAGACCAAGGACAAGCTGGTCTCGTCCGAAGTCCGGCCGGTGGTCGAAAGCGCGATCAACGAGGCGTTGCAGACCTGGTTCGAGGAGCATCCGGCCGAGGCCAAGGTGATCGTCAACAAGGTGATCGAAGCGGCGGCGGCGCGCGAGGCCGCGCGCAAAGCGCGCGAGCTGACGCGACGCAAGGGCGCGCTCGACATCGCGTCATTGCCCGGCAAGCTCGCCGACTGCCAGGAGCGCGATCCCGCCAAATCCGAACTGTTCATCGTCGAGGGTGATTCCGCCGGCGGCTCCGCCAAGCAGGGCCGCAACCGCGAGTTTCAGGCGGTGCTGCCGCTGCGCGGCAAAATTCTCAATGTCGAGCGCGCGCGCTTCGACAAGATGCTCGGCTCCGAGCAGATCGGCACGCTGATCACGGCTTTGGGCACCGGCATCGGCCGCGACGA
>JAQGJY010000148.1 GCA_028290325.1 Tardiphaga sp. | reverse complement strand
CGACCGCCGAGGGTTACTTCCGGTCGCCGACCTTGACGTAATCCCGCTTCGGCGCGCCGGTATAAAGCTGCCGCGGACGCGAGATCTTGTAGTTCGGCTCCTTGATCATCTCGTTCCACTGGCTGATCCAGCCGACCGTGCGGGCCACGGCGAACAACACCGTGAACATCGAGGTCGGGAAGCCGATCGCCTTCAGCGTGATGCCCGAATAGAAATCGACGTTCGGATACAGCTTGCGCGAGATGAAATATTCGTCGGAAAGCGCGATCTTCTCCAGCTCCATCGCGACCTTGAGCAATGGATCGTTGTCGTGACCCATTTCCTTCAAGACCTCGTGGCAGGTCTCCTGCATCAGCTTGGCGCGCGGGTCGTAATTCTTGTACACGCGATGGCCGAAGCCCATCAGACGGATCGTCGAGTTCTTGTCCTTCACATTCTTGATGAACTCAGGAATGTTCTTGACGTCGCCGATGTCGGCCAGCATTTGCAAGGCCGCTTCGTTGGCGCCGCCATGCGCCGGTCCCCACAGGCAGGCGATGCCGGCCGCGATACAGGCGAAGGGATTGGCGCCCGACGAGCCCGCGCTGCGCACGGTCGAGGTCGAGGCATTCTGTTCGTGGTCGGCGTGCAGGATGAAGATGCGGTCGAGCGCGCGCGCCAGCACCGGGTTCATCTTGTACTCTTCGCAGGGTACCGCGAAGCACATGTGCAGGAAGTTCTCGGCGTAGGTCAGCGAGTTCTTCGGATACACGAAGGGCTGGCCGACGGTGTATTTGAACGCCATCGCGGCCAGCGTCGGCACCTTGGCGATCATCCGCATCGACGCGATCATGCGCTGCTGCGGATCCTTGATGTCGGTCGAGTCCTGATAGAACGCGGCGAGCGCGCCGACGGTCGCGACCATCACCGCCATCGGATGCGCATCGCGGCGGAAGCCCTGGAAAAACCGGGCCATCTGCTCGTGCACCATGGTGTGCTTGGTAACGCGCTCGTCGAAATCCTTTTTCTGCGCGGCGTTCGGCAATTCGCCTTCGAGCAGCAGATAGCAGGTTTCGAGGAAGTCGCCTTGCGCGAGTTGTTCGATCGGGTAGCCGCGATACAGCAGCACGCCTTCATCGCCGTCGATGTAGGTGATCTTCGACTCGCAGCTTCCGGTCGAGGTGTAGCCGGGGTCGTAAGTGAACGCGCCGGTCTGGGCATAGAGCTTGCTGATATCGATCACGTCGGGACCGATCGTCCCGCTGAGAACTGGGAAATCGATGCTCTTGTTGCCGAGCGTCAACGTGGCGTGTTTGGCATCTGCTTTGGCGTCCATCGCGTGGTCCCCGATGAGATCGTTGGTGAAAACCAGCCAGTCCGCAATTTATCTCGGAAACGGCGGGCAAGGCGGGCCGGCTGGTCTGGTCGGTCTGTCAATGGCGTATCGTATTGCTTGGTGCGCTGCAAGATCGACAAATGGCGGTCGGTGCAGCGCCGTCAGGCGGCGGTCGCGGGCGCCTGATCGGTGAGCCGGGCGAGGCTTTCGTCGCGCCCCAATACCGCCAGAACATCGAAGATTCCAGGCGACGTGGTCCGGCCGGTCAGCGCCACGCGGAGCGGTTGCGCGACGCCGCCGAGCTTCAACCCGTTGGCTTCGGCGTAAGCGCGCATCGCGGTTTCCGCTGTCGTGGCGTTCCACGTCGGCACCTCCGCCAGCGCGTCGCGCAGATCGCCGATCAGTTGGCGCGACGCGTCGGTCAGGACCGCCGATGCCTTCGCATCGACAGACAGCGGGCGATCGGCAAAAATGAACGCCGCGCTATCGATCAATTCGACCAGGGTCTTGGCCCGCTCCTTCAGGCCGGGCATCGCTTGCAACAGCTGCGCCCGGGTGTTGTCGTTCAGCTTCGCGGTGATGCTCTCGCCGCCCGGCATGAAGCGCACCACATCCTCGAACATCGCCACGAGGGATCGATCGTCGGCCTGCCGGATGTAATGCCCGTTCAGGCTTTCGAGCTTGGCGAAATCGAACCGCGCCGCCGAGCGGCCGATCGCGGACAGGTCGAACGCGTCGATCATCTCTTGCGTCGAGAAGATTTCCTGATCGCCATGCGACCAGCCGAGCCGCACCAGATAGTTGCGCAACGCCGCCGGCGTATAGCCCATCGCGCGATAGGCCTCGACGCCGAGCGCGCCGTGGCGCTTCGACAACTTCGAGCCGTCCGGCCCGTGAATCAGCGGGATGTGCGACATGTTCGGCAGCGTCCAGCCGAGCGCGTCATAGATCTGCTTCTGCCGTGCCGCGTTGATGAGATGGTCGTCGCCGCGAATGACGTGGGTGACGCCCATGTCATGATCGTCGACCACGACCGCGAGCATGTAGGTCGGGTTGCCGTCGCCGCGCAGCAGCACCAGATCATCGAGGTTCTCGTTCTGCCACACGACGCGGCCCTGCACCTGATCCTCGATCACGGTCTCGCCGGTCAATGGGGCTTTCAGCCGGATCGTCGGCTTGATGTCGGCGGGGGCTTCGGACGGATCGCGATCGCGCCAGCGTCCGTCGTAAAGTTTCGAGCGGCCCTCGGCGCGCGCGGCCTCGCGCATCTGCTTCAGCTCGTCGGCGGTCGCGTAACAGTGGTAGGCCTTGCCTTCCGCGAGCAATTGCTCGGCGATCTCGCGATGCCGCGCGGCGCGGGCAAACTGATAGACGACGTCGCCATCCCAATCGATGCCGAGCCACCTCAGGCCATCGAGGATCGCGGCGATCGCGGGCTCGTTGGAACGCTCGCGGTCGGTGTCCTCGATCCGCAGCAGCATTTTGCCGCCGTTCTTCTTGGCATAGAGCCAGTTGAACAGAGCGGTCCGCGCGCCGCCGATATGGAGAAAACCGGTCGGCGAGGGGGCGAAACGGGTCACGACGGGAACGGTCATTCGCGGGCTCAATCAATCTCAAGGGGACGGTCGGCGGCGATGTAACACAACGTTTGGACGCTGTCCCGGCCGGAAACCGTCGTCAGGGTCAGGCGGGCCTTGGCGTCAGGCCGCGGATTTGGCACAAGCAGCCAACCTCGAAAGGCACGCCATGACTGACGAATCGAACTCCGACGCCGGCCGCGACTTCATTCGCGATATCGTGGCGGCGGACCTGGCCTCCGGCAAGCATTCCGGCGTGGTCACGCGGTTTCCTCCCGAGCCGAACGGCTACCTGCATCTCGGCCACGCCAAATCGATCTGCCTTAATTTCGGAATCGCCGAGGAGTTCGGCGGGCGTTGTCATCTGCGTTTCGACGACACCAATCCGACCAAGGAGGAGCAGGAATATATCGACGCGATTCAGCACGACGTACGCTGGCTGGGTTTCGACTGGGGCGAACACCTGCATTTCGCCTCGGACTATTTCGAGCAATTGTATGCCTGGGCCCAGCATCTGATCGGCGACGGCAAGGCCTATGTCGATGACCAGTCGCAGGACGAGATCCGCCTGACCCGCGGCACGCTGACCGAACCCGGCCAGAACAGCCCGTTCCGCGATCGGAGCGTGGATGAGAACCTCGATCTGTTCGCGCGGATGCGCGCCGGCGAATTCCCGAACGGCGCGCGCGTGCTGCGCGCCAAGATCGACATGACATCGGGCAACATCAATCTGCGCGATCCGGTGATCTATCGCATTCTGCACGCGCATCATCCGCGCACCGGCACGGCGTGGAACATCTATCCGTCCTACGATTTCGCGCACGGCCAGTCGGACGCCATCGAGCACGTCACGCATTCGATCTGCACGCTGGAATTCGCCGATCACCGGCCGCTCTACGACTGGTGCCTCGACAATCTGCCGGTGCCGTCACATCCGCATCAATACGAATTCGCCCGGCTGAACATGACCTACACGCTGCTGTCGAAGCGCGTGCTGACCGAACTGGTACGCGGCGGTCATGTCACCGGCTGGGACGATCCGCGCATGCCGACGCTTGCGGGCTTGCAGCGGCGCGGCGTGCCGGCCGAAGCACTGCGCGAATTCGTCAAGCGCATCGGCGTGGCGAAAGCCAATTCGACCGTCGATATCGGCATGTTCGACTTCGCCGTGCGCGAGACGCTGAACAAGAGCGCGGCGCGGCGGATGGCCGTGCTGAAGCCGCTGAAAGTCGTGATCGACAACTATCCCGAAAACCAGATCGAACGCCTCGACGCCGCCAATCACCCTGAGGACGCATCACTCGGCGTGCGGCAAATCCCGTTCGGCCGCGAACTTTACATCGAGCAGGATGACTTCATGGAGGAGCCGCCGAAGAAGTTCTTCCGGCTCGCGCCGGGCCGCGAAGTCCGCTTGCGCTACGGCTATTTCATCACCTGCCGCGAGGTCATCAAGAACGCGGCCGGCGAGGTGATCGAGCTGCGCTGCACCTATGATCCCGAAACCCGCGGCGGCAACGCGCCGGACGGACGCAAGGTCAAAGCGACGATCCACTGGGTCGCGGCGGCCGAGGCGGTGCCGGCGGAAGTGCGCGTTTACAATCTGCTGTTCACGACGCCTGTGCCCGACGCCACGAACTTCGCCGCGCAGATCAATCCGGATTCGCTCGAGCTGTTGACCGGCTGCAGGGTCGAGCCGGCTTTGGCCGATGACAGCGAAATCGGCGCCATCCAGTTCGAGCGGCAGGGCTATTTTTGCCGCGATCGTGACTCGGCGCCGGGCAAGCTGGTGTTCAACCGCACCGTCGGCCTGCGCGACAGCTACGCAATAGCCGTCGCGGCGGGCTCTTAACCCTATCCGTCCGGAGACCCGTCATCGAAGACGAAGAACGCCGGTCCTCGCAACGACGGTCGCGGGCCGCGATCCAAACCGTCGGCCTCTGCAAAAACCTCAAAGTTGCATTTTCCCGATCCGTTCCGCTAGCCGCTTGGCATCTCACCGCCTTAGCATTCGGCGGTAAGCGGCAGCGCGTGGGCGTTCGATGGGGGAGCTGGGCGGCAAGCGACGACCACCGCGCGCGACGGCCACGACCTGGCCGCCGCGCAACTTGGCGCAAGCGAGCGGTGCGT
>JAQGJY010000147.1 GCA_028290325.1 Tardiphaga sp. | reverse complement strand
CCGTCGCGGCCGGCGCACATCCTGACGCCATCGGTGACGGCGCGCGGCATCCTGAACATGACGGCCGTCGCGGCGGTCGAAGCGCAGGAGCAGGCCGGGCGCTCGCAGCCGGTGATGGTGGTTTAATTCTTTAATCAGCCGGATCGCGCGCGAGGTAATGCGCTGGGTCGGCGGCACGCCTGATTTCCCCGTTTGAAAAGGCGGGCTATCCCGCGCATAGTCCGTTGCATTGCACATCGCATTTCAACGGGGCCACCCATGCCAGCTTTCATCGTTCTCGGGCGCATTTTGTTCGCCGTCTTATTCATTGTCTCCGGCGCGTCAAAGCTGCTGGATATTCCGGCGACGACCGCCGCCGTCAGCGCCAAGGTCTCGATTCCGGTGGCGATCAGCGAATATACCACGCAACTCGAAACCGCGACGGGCATGACCACGCCGCAGATGCTGGCGATCGCAACCGGCGCGATCGAATTGGTGTGCGGCATCATGATCGCGCTGAATTTTGGCGCGGCGTTCTTCGCGCTGCTGCTCGCATTGACCGTGGTCGTCATCACCCTCTATTTCCACGATTTCTGGAACATGGCCGGTGATGCGGTGCGGCCCAACATGATCCATGCCATGAAGAACCTGTCGCTGGTCGGCGCGCTGTTCATCATCGCCGGCATCGGTGGCCGCAGACGCGCCGTGCAGTATCAGGATGTCTGAGCGGCCGCTATGAATTGGCCTCACCTTTCCCCGCATGGCGAGAGCTCGGCATTTAGGCGCGAAGCGCATTTATGCCGCGGTGTCGATTTCGCGCGACTTTAACGCCGCCGCCACGGCGTCACCGTGACGTCATGCGCGGCATCGAGGATGCGCGGCTCGCCGGCGGACAGGCCGTGCGCCGCGAGCAATTGCTGCGGCGTCCGCGCGGGAACGCCGGTGAAGCAGCCCTGGCCGCCGGGCAGCCTGACGTGCGGCGCTTGCGATAGCCAGAACACGTCGTAACGATCGAGGAACATCGCGAAGATGCCCGGCCCGCCGATGATCGCGACGGTGCCCTCGCGGATGCCGGCAGCGGCGCAGGCGTCCTCGAACGACGCGCCGGCCGGATTCCACAAGGTCGCGCGTGGATTGTTCGGGTCGGGCGCAAGCGCGTCGACGCCACGCGTGACGATGATGCGCCGCCGCTTTGGCGAGTTCGGCTGATCCTCGAACGATCTGCGGCCGTGGACGATCAGATCGACTTTGTCGAGCGATGCCGAAAAGAACACGCTGTCGCCTTCGAACCTTAGCGAGTCCGGCATGGTGCCGGAGGCGTCGGCCAGCATGCCATCGGCGGAGGCAATGACGTAACCTTCGATCGTCAGCTTTGATGTCATGCGCGACGCATACTATCTGGCGCGCCAAAAATCATTCCGAAATCGTCTGCACGACGCTGTTGACCGGACGGCTCGACACGGTCGGCAGCTTGACGTCCTTGACCAGGGACTCGTCGTAGGACGCGATGGTCACCACTGGCGCTTTGGCCTTCATCAGCACCACCTTGTAGCCGCCGGCCTTGAGGCGGCGCAGCAATGTCGGCAGCGCTTCGGCGGTGTGCTTCTGAAAATCGTGCATCAGGATGATGCCCTTGCCGAGCTTGTCGAGCTTGGTCATCACATTGGTGATGACCTGTTCGGACTTGCGGGTCTTGAAATCGAACGAGTCGATGTCGCAGGAGAAGATCGCCATGTTGCGCTCGCCAAGATAAGTGACGATCTCCGGCGGATGTTGCAACGCCGGGGCGCGGAAGAATGGCGCGGGCGCGCTGCCGAGCGCCCATTTCACCGCGCTGAATCCCTTTTCGATCTCGTCCTTGCGCTGCTGCGCGGTGAGCTTCTTGCTGGTCAGCGCGATATGCGCCCAGGTGTGGCCGCCGATCGTGTGGCCCGCGGCAGCGACCTGCTTCAGAATTTCGGGATAATAGGTCGCGTGTTTGCCGATCGGGAAGAACACCGCCTTGACGCATTCGTCGGCAAGCGCCTTCAGCACCATCGGCGTCGTCGTCTGCCACGGTCCGTCGTCGAAGGTCAGCACCACCTCCTTGTCGCGCAGGAAATCGAGCTGCTTGAAATGTTCGAAGCCGAAGCCGGGCCCGCCGGTGGTGTCGATCTCGACCGTGCGGCCCATGCCGAGCGCATCGGGATTGGCGCAGGTCGATTTGACCGGCGCGACCTTTGGCGCAGCAGCAGGGGCAGGTGGGGGCGTCGGCGTTGTGGGTGCCGCCGCCGGCGCGGGATTGACGCGCGGATTCTGCGACCACGCGGGAGCCGTGCACAGCACCGCCATCGAGATCGCCATCAAGCCTGCTGCGTAGCGCATTGATCTCTCCCCCGAACCCCGTCACGCGCACCATACGGCGTTCGGCGCGCCGGAGCATCATCGCCGTGCGCTTATCCCCAGCGACCCCGTCGGACTCGGGGCAAGGCGTGCCGCCGACGTCAATCTTGCGCGGCGGACCAGAACCCGCGATTATCAAGCCCGTTCAGATCTGACCCGGAAAGCCGCGACCCATGCAGTTTGATGACGTTATACTCGGTCGCCGGAGCATCCGTGGCTACAAACCCGATCCCGTCCCCAAAGAGCTGATCGAGGAAATCATCAATCTGGCGATGCGCGCGCCATCGTCGATGAACACCCAGCCGTGGAATTTCTACGTCATCACCGGCGAGCCGCTGGATCGAATCCGCGCCGGCAACACCGAGCGTAATCTGGCGGGCGTGCCGCATTCGCGCGAGTTTCGCACCGGGCAGGGCTTTGCCGGCCCGCATCGCGACAGGCAAGTCGGCGTCGCCAAGCAATTGTTCTCCGCGATGGGGATCGCGCGCGACGACAAGGACATGCGTCAGGACTGGGTGCTACGCGGCTTCCGTCAGTTCGACGCGCCGGTTTGCGTGATCGTGACCTACGACCGGGTGCTGGACGGCAGCGACGATACGCCATTCGATTGCGGCGCTGTGGCCACCGCCTTGGTCAATGCCGCCTGGTCGCGCGGGCTCGGCGCCGTGATCAACAGCCAGGGCATCATGCAATCGCCCGTGGTGCGCGAGCACGCGGGGATCGCCGACGATCAGGTCATCATGAAAAGCATCGCTCTGGGATGGCCGGATGAAAGCTTTCCGGCAAATGCCGTGGTGTCCGAGCGAAAATCGGTCAAAGAGGCGACGGTGTTCGTCGGTTTCGACAATTAGCCGCGCGCGGCCCGTCGCGATCGGCTGTCCACATCGCCGCGCGCGGTGATGGGTAGCCTTCGCATTTCGCTCCCGCTATGATGCCGGCACGCGCTCGTAGCTCAGCTGGATAGAGCATCGGATTTCGATTCCGAGGGTCGGGAGTTCGAATCTCTCCGAGCGCGCCATCGCCACGGCAAAAAAAGCCCCGCCGCGAGGCGAGGCTTTTCTCGAATCAGCCGCCGGGTTTAGCGGGCCGGAGTCTCAGTCTTGGAAGCCGAACCGGCCGGACCGGTCGTGGCCTTCGGCGCCGCGGTCGGTGAACCGTTCGGGCTGCCGGTCATGCCGGTGCTGCTCGAACCGCCGCCGGAGCTGGCGGAACCCGTGGCCTTGCCGGTGGTGTGCGTGCCGCCGGTCGCCATGCCCGGATTGGTCGTCGTGGTCTGACCCGACGGACCCGTCGTCGTCTGGGCGACGCTGGCGCCCGTCATCGCGAGAGCCAGGGTTGCTGCGAGAGCTGCGATCTTCAACATGTGGTTTCTCCTCGTTGGTGTGCCGGACCAATCGCAGGCGCGGCGTCGCGTTCCCCGAACGCTTGCGAATCCCAGCGACAAATCGCCCCTTCCGCGTTAAAAGAGTCGTGCCGTGTGGAACCCGCATCGCATTTTTCACTTCCGGCGGGATGCTTAACGAATTACAAACCCAGGGCAGTCAGAGTATCGACTGTCTGGCGCCAGTTGCGCTGCCAGCGTTCCGATCCGTTCTGTCCGGGTGCTTGAT
>JAQGJY010000142.1 GCA_028290325.1 Tardiphaga sp. | reverse complement strand
CGGTTCGGCGCGATCGCGCGTCTGGTCGAGGCGACGCTGAACGAATGGGCGCGCGGCAATAATCGCGCGCCGCCGGCCTCGGCCGACGACGCGATTTCTGTTGACCATAATGCGAGAAAAATGGCTGCCACGCTGCTGCCCGAAATTGCCGCAAAGGCATCTTAAAGCGATATAGTTAGCGTTAAGGCGTTGGGGGCAAGGCCAGCAGGCTTTGCGCGAGGGGTAGTGGATGTCCGATTTTTTCCTGAACGTATTCAGCACGTTAAGTCATGGCGTGTTGGGCTACGTGATCCCCTTTTTGTTTGTTCTGACGATCGTCGTGTTCTTTCACGAACTCGGACATTTTCTGGTTGCCCGGTGGAATGGCGTTAAGGTTCTGACGTTTTCGCTGGGGTTCGGGCCGGAACTCGCCGGCTTCAACTACCGCCACGGTACCCGCTGGAAGATTTCCGCGATCCCGCTCGGTGGTTACGTCAAGTTTTTCGGCGACGAAAGCGAAGCCTCGACGCCATCGGGCGAGGCGCTGTCCGGCATGACCGCCGCCGAACGCGCGGTGTCGTTTCATCATAAGCCGGTCGCCGCGCGCGCCGCCATCGTGGCGGCGGGTCCGATCGCAAACTTCATCCTCGCCATCGTCATTTTCGCCAGCCTGTTCACGTTTCTGGGCAAGCCCAGCACGTCGGCGCGTGTCGATACCGTGCAGCCCGGCGGCGCGGCCGCCAGCGCCGGTTTCCAAGCCGGCGACATCGTCACCAAGATCAATGGTGACGTGATTTCCAGCTTTGCCGAAATGCAGCGCGTCGTCTCGACGGGCGCCGGTCAGTCGATGACCTTCACGATCAAGCGGGGCGACGCCGAGCAGACGCTCACCGCGACGCCCGAGCTGAAAGAAGTGAAGGACAATTTCGGTAACGTTCATAAGCTGGGCGTGCTCGGCATCACCCGCGCCGCCAATCCGGGCGATGCCACCACCGAAAAGGTCAATCCGGCCCGCGCCGTCGTGCTCGGCGTCAAGGAGACCTGGTTCGTCGTCGACCGCACCATCTCTTACATCGGCGGCATCTTCACTGGCCGCGAGGCGGCCGATCAGGTTGGCGGCCCGATCCGGATCGCTCAGATTTCGGGGCAGGTCGCCACGATCGGCCTGACCGCCTTGATCCATCTGGCCGCCGTGCTGTCGATCTCGATCGGACTGCTCAATTTGTTCCCGGTGCCGCTCCTCGACGGCGGGCACCTGCTGTTTTACGCGGTCGAAGCGGTCCGGGGGCGGCCGCTGTCGGAGCGGGCGCAGGAGATGGGATTCCGCATCGGGCTGGGGCTGGTTCTGATGCTGATGGTGTTCGCGACCTACAACGATATCTTGCATCTGGCCGCGTCATGAGTGGGGATTACAACGCCGTGGCCGATCAGCAACGTCTGGGAGCGAAATTCAAGGTGCGGTGCGATAGGTCGTTTGCCCGGGGGACAAAGTTGGATACAAGCTGGGCAACTCAGGGGATTCTGCCGGGGCGCGGGGGCGCGAACCGGCAAGAAAATAGTAAGGGCGCGTCGCGCATGAAGTTCGGAATGCCAATCTTGCGGGGAAGCCTCGTTGCCGCCCTGATGTGGGCCGCGATGCCGGTTGCGGTGACGTTGTCCAGCGCCCTGATTTCATCGCAGGCCGTCGCACAGACCGCAGCGTCGATCTCTGTCGAAGGCAATCGCCGCGTCGAAGTCGAAACCATTCGCTCCTATTTCAAGACCGGCCCCGGTGGCCGTCTTGACCAGGGCCGCATCGATGACGGCCTTAAGGCCCTGATCGAAACCGGCCTGTTCCAGGACGTTCGTATCAATCAGGTCGGCGGCCGTCTCGTCGTTTCCGTGATCGAGAACCCGGTGATCGGCCGCGTGGCCTTCGAAGGCAACAAGAAGGTCAAGGACGAACAGCTCACCGCTGAAATCCAGTCCAAGCCGCGCGGCACGCTGTCGCGTCCGCAGGTGCAGGCCGATGCCCAGCGCATTGCCGAAATCTATCGCCGCTCGGGCCGTTACGACATCAACGTCACGCCGGAAATCATCGAGCAGCCGAACAACCGGGTCGATCTGATCTTCACGGTCACCGAGGGCGGCAAGACCGGCGTCAAGTCGATCGAGTTCGTCGGTAACGTGGCTTATTCGGCCTATCGCCTCAAGGACATCATCAAGACCCGCGAGTCGAACGTGCTGAGCTTCCTGGCCTCCGGCGATCTCTACGATCCGGATCGCGTCGAGGCCGATCGCGATCTGATCCGCCGGTTCTATCTGAAGAACGGCTATGCCGACGTTCAGGTCGTGGCCGCGCTCACCGAATACGATCCGGAACGCAAGGGCTTCCTGGTCACGTTCAAGATCGAGGAAGGCCAGCAGTATCGCGTCGGTTCGGTCCAGTTTCAGTCGACCATTCCGGGTTTCGACGGCAACTCGATGCGCGGTTACTCGCGCGTCAGCGTCGGCTCGCTGTACAATGCCGAGGCGTTGGAGAAGTCGGTCGAGGAAATGCAGATCGAGACCTCGCGTCGCGGTTTCGCGTTCGCGACGGTTCGCCCGCGCGGCGACCGCAACTTCGAAAACCAGACCGTCTCGATCGTGTTCGCGATCGAAGAAGGTCCGCGCACCTACATCGAACGCATCAACGTGCGCGGCAACACCCGCACCCGCGATTACGTGATCCGTCGCGAATTCGATCTCTCGGAAGGCGATGCCTATAACCGCGCGCTGGTCGATCGCGCCGAGCGCCGCCTGAAGAACCTCGACTTCTTCAAGTCGGTCAAGATCTCGACCGAGCCGGGTTCGTCCAGCGACCGTGTGGTGCTGCTGGTCGATCTCGAGGAAAAGTCGACCGGCGACTTCTCGGTCTCGGGCGGTTACTCGACATCGGACGGCGCGCTGGCGGAGGTCTCGATCTCGGAGCGTAACTTCCTCGGCCGTGGCCTGTTCGCCAAGGCATCGGTGCAATACGGCCAGTATGCCCGTGGCTACTCGCTGTCGATCGTCGAGCCCTATCTGCTCGATTACCGCGTCGCGCTCGGCCTCGACCTGTTCCAGCGCGAGCAGCTTGCCAACTCGTTCGTGTCGTACAACACCAAGACGCTCGGCTTCAGCCCGCGACTCGGCTTCCAGTTGCGCGAGGACCTCTCGTTGCAGCTGCGCTACTCGGTCTATCAGCAGAAGATTTCGCTGCCCGACGCGCTGTCGAATTGTAACAACATCGTCGGCTCGGCAAACTACAACCCGACGATCGCGGCGTTGAACGCGGGCCTGCCGCAGAGCTTGAGCAATTCGTCGGTTCTTGGCTGCTACGTCGATGGCGAATCCTCGCTGCCGGTGCGTCGTGAGTTGCAGGGCGGTGCCGCCATCACCTCGTCGCTGGGCTACACGCTCAACTACAACACGCTCGACAACAACAAGAACCCGACCGACGGTCTGCTCATCGACTTCAAGCAGGATTTCGCCGGCGTCGGCGGTGACGTGAAGTACATCAAGACCGCCGCCGATATTAAGTACTACACCCCGCTGGTGGCGGACATCGTCGGCCTGCTTCGCTTGCAGGGCGGCATCCTGAACAGCTACGGAAATTCCGACAACCAGGACGGATCGGGTAGCATCCGCATGCTGGATCACTTCCAGATGGGTCCGAATCTCGTCCGTGGCTTCGCGCCGAACGGTATTGGTCCTCGCGACATTACCTATTTGCGAGCGGGTGCCTTTGGTGACGCATTGGGCGGCACGAAATATTGGGGCGCATCGGTCGAATTGCAGATGCCGTTCTGGTTCCTGCCCAAGGAAACCGGTCTGAGAGGCGCGGTCTATGCCGATGCCGGCTCGCTGTACGACTATAAGGGTCCGACCTCATGGGCTGCGACGGGTGAAACCAACGCCACTTGCCCGGGTTGCGCGCTTCAATACGACGACAAGAACATCGTCCGTACCTCGGTGGGTGTCGGCCTGATCTGGGCCTCGCCATTCGGTCCGCTGCGTTTCGACTACGCGGTTCCGATCACCAAGGGTCAGTATGATCGCGTGCAGCAGTTCAAGTTCGGCGGCGGCACCTCGTTCTAAGCATCCGCTCAGGGATCAAACCTCATCTTCGAGACGCGCAACGCGTGCCTTGGAGGTGAGGTTTTTCTCATCGTCCGGGCTGATTGGCGCTCCGAGGTTGACGTCAAGCGCGTGATCCCCGAAGAGTGGCCACCGGCCTTCGGAAGGCATCATGCCCGATCAAAAAGCTCGCCGGACCGCGGCAGGTGGTATGGCGCAATCCAGTTTCTACAAGCCTCATGCGTCGTCAACGCTGGCGGAAATCGCCGCCCTGACGGCGACCGAACTGGCCGATGCGTCCCGCGCCGACCAGCCCATCACGGCGCTTGCGTCCCTCGATGAGGCCGGGCCCTCGCATCTCTGTTTCTTCGACAACGTCCGCTATGCCGATGCGCTGGCGACGACCGCCGCCGGCGCCTGCATCATCAACGCCAAGTTCGAAGGCCGGGTGCCGTCGCATGTCGCGGTGCTGCGCTCGCGCACGCCGTTCCGGACCTTCGTCGCGCTGAGCCGGCTCTGGCAGGACGATGCGCTGCGGCCGCGATCGGGCTTCGGGCTCACCGGCATCGCCATCTCGGCGGTGATCCACGACACCGCCCATCTGGAGGACGACGTCATCGTCGATCCATTGGCCGTGATCGGCCCGAACGTCGAAATCGGCTCCGGCACCGTGATTGGTTCCGGCGCGGTGATCGCCGCCGGCGTCAAGATCGGTCGCGACTGCAACATCGGCGCGGGTTGCTCGATCCAGTTCTCACTGATCGGCAACAACGTGCTGATCCATCCCGGATGCAGGATCGGCCAGGACGGCTTCGGCTTCATCTATGGCGCGGAGAGCCATCTCAAGGTGCCGCAGACCGGCCGCGTGGTGATCCAGCATGATGTCGAGATCGGCGCCGCCACCACGATCGATCGCGGCAGCCTGCGCGATACGATCATCGGCGAGGGCACCAAGATCGATAATCAGGTCCAGATCGGCCACAACGTGACGATCGGTCGGCATTGCCTGATCGCCGCGCAGTGCGGGCTTGCCGGAAGCCTGTCGCTCGGCGATAACGTGGTGCTGGGGGGGGGCGTCGGCCTCAACAATCACATCCACGTCGGAGACGGGGCGCAGATCGCCGCGATGAGCGGCGTGCGCTCCAACGTCCCCAACAACGAGCGCTGGGGCGGCCCGGTCGCCAAGCCCACCAAACAATGGTTTCGCGAGGTGCTGGCGATCGAGCGCATCGCGCGCGACGGAACGCAGATCATCGCCAAGGCGAATACGGCGACGAAGGACGAAGGGTAGGAGTAATGGACGTAGCGCCGGTCACCATCGAGGCGGTGGACATCAGTGGTATTCTCAAAGCGCTGCCACATCGCTACCCGTTTTTGCTGATCGACCGGATCATCAACATCCGTGAAGATCACAGCTGCGTCGGCATCAAGAACGTCACCATCAGCGAGCCCTGGTTCACCGGCCATTTTCCGGACCGGCCGGTATTTCCCGGCGTGCTGATGATCGAGGGGATGGCGCAAACCGCCGGCGTCGTCGGCATCAAGGCGATGGAATCGAAAAAGCCCAACGCGGTTTATTTTCTGACGATCGACAAATGCAAATTCCGCAAGCCGGTGCTGCCGGGCGATACGATCGAATACCATATGCATGTGATCAACCGGCGCGGCGCGATGTGGTGGTTTCACGGCGACGCCAAGGTGAACGGCAAGATCGTCGCCGAGGCCGATGTCGGCGCCATGCTGGTTGATTGATGGCGATGAAGAACATCGACTCGACCGCACGCATTGAAGACGGCGCCGTGATCGGCGAGGGCACCACGATCGGTCCCTATTGCGTCGTCGGCGCCAACGTCACGATCGGCGCGAACTGCAAGCTCGTCGCTCACGTGCACGTCGCGGGACACACCACGATCGGCGACGATTGCACGATCTATCCATTCGCGTCGCTTGGCGCGCCGCCGCAGATTCTGAACCTCAACGAATCCGGCAAGCTCCGGATCGGCGCCGGCTGCACGATCCGTGAATATGTCACCATGAATAGCGGCAGCCCAAAGGGCGGCGGCCTGACCACCGTCGGCGAGCGCGGCTACTTCATGAACTGCGCGCATGTCGGCCACGATTGTCACGTCGGCAACGACGTCATCTTCGCGACCTCGGCGACGTTGGGCGGCCATTGCGATGTCGGCGATTTCGTTTTCATGGGTGGGCTTTCCGCCGCGCATCAGTTCACGCGCATCGGACCCCAGGTGATGGTCGGCGGCGTCTGCGGCATTCGTGGCGACATCATTCCGTTCGGCCTCGTCAACGGCCAGTACGCCGCGCTGGAAGGCCTCAATATCATCGGCATGAAGCGGCGCGCCTTCACCCGCGAGCGCATCATGACGGTGCGGGGATTCTATCAAAAACTGTTTCACGGCAATGGCGTGTTCGCTGAACGTCTGGCGGCGCTCGCGCCGATGGCCAGCGAAGATCCGGCGATCGCCGAAATCCTCGCCTTCATCGGCGGCGGCAAGCATCGCGCATTATGCATGCCGGCGGATAGCACCGCCGCGTGATCGGAGGGACGTCAGATCATGACCGATCGTGAGGCCATCTCATCGCCGGTCGGGATCATCGCCGCCGGCGGGCCGATGCCTTTCGCGGTTGCCGATGCGCTGATCGCGCATCAGCGGATGCCGGTGCTTTTCGCGCTAAAGGGCCTCGCCACGCCCACTGATGTCGCGCGATTTCGCCATCACTGGATCCCGGTCGGCCAGCTCGGCGCGCTGTTTCGCTTGCTGCGCGACGAGTCCTGCCGCGATGTCGTGTTCATCGGCACGATGGTGCGGCCGGCGCTGTCGGAAATCCGGCTCGACCTGAAAACGTTGCGGGTGATGCCGCAGATTTTGAAAGCCTTTCGCGGCGGCGACGATCATCTGCTGTCGAGCATCGGCCGCATCTTCGAGCGCGAGGGCCTGCGGCTGTGCGGCATCCGCGACGTCGCGCCGGATCTGCTGATGCCGGCGGGATGTCTGACGCGCCGCGCGCCGGACGCGGAAGCCGAGGCGGATATCGCGACAGGGCGCGCGCTGCTGACCTCACTCAGTCCGTTCGATGTCGGACAGGCCGTCGTGATCATCGACGGTCATGTGATCGGCGTCGAAGGCATCGAAGGCACGGACGATCTGCTGGCGCGGATCGCGCGGCTGCGCCACGAGGGTCGCATCCGCGCCAAAGCCGGACGCGGCGTGCTGGTGAAGGCGCCGAAGACCGCGCAGGATTTGCGTTACGATCTGCCCACGGTGGGCGCGCGCACCATCGACGGCGTGGCGTCCGCGCGATTGGGCGGCGTCGCCATCGCGGCCGGTCAAAGCATCCTGGCCGATCCGCAAGGCATGATCGCCGCCGCCGACAAAGCCAACCTGTTCGTCGTCGGGCTCAAACCGTGAGTGCCATGACGGCGAAGACGATTTATCTC
>JAQGJY010000136.1 GCA_028290325.1 Tardiphaga sp. | reverse complement strand
GTCCCTTGGCTGTCAGATAGGGCTCGAACAGCGCCCTGATCTGGTGCGCGCCCGCGTCCAGATGCTTCGGCGTGATCTTGCCGACGCCTTGCGTCGATCGCAGAAAATCGAGCCAGTAGGTCGCGATGATCCAGCCGTTGACGACGACCCTCTCGATTTCATCGGGCGTGGCTTTCATCAACCCCGCGCGCGCGAATTGCGCGATCGCCGCGCGCGTCCGTGCTTGACCATCGCGGCTGAGTTGCCGGATGCGCGGTTGCAGCGTCGGCGCCAGCCGATGGATACTTGCACCATCGCGATAAAAAAACCGCCAAGCCCACATCAGCCTGAACCATGACGGAATGTAGCCGCGAAAGAACGCGGCCTCGCCGACCTCATGGGACTGGTCGGCGGTGGCGCGGAGATCGTTTTCGAACAGATTGAACAGCGCGTCGAGCATCAGCTCCTTGCGCTGAAAATGGTAATAGAGATTGCCTTCGTTGATGCCGGCCGCCGCCGCGATTTCGGCCGTCGTCACGGCTTCCGGACCGCGCTCGTTGAACAGATCCCGGCAGCACGCGAGAATTCTCGCCTTCGTGCTTTGCTTCTGCTTTGCCGTCGTCGCCACCGCCATCGCATCCCTCACCGTTAGCGCCTTGACCCGCCTAAGGTATTCACCTTAGATACCATCTCTCTGGTCGCGAGGCGAGCCGAACCAGCGCGAGGTCGACATGACGAGCGAATCATCAAATCCGTCCGCGACGACAACGGCCACATATGTGGACGTGCTGATCGTCGGCGCCGGCATCTCCGGGATCGCCGCCGCTTATCATTTGCAGAAAAATTGTCCGCGCAAAACGTTCGCGATCCTCGAGGCGCGCGACGCGCTCGGCGGAACGTGGGACTTTTTCAAATATCCGGGACTGCGCTCGGACTCCGATCTCTACACGTTCGGATTCAGCTTCAAGCCGTGGACGAGCGACAAGGCCATCGCCGACGCCACCACGATCCTGCAATATCTGAAAGACACCGCCGCCGAATTCGGCATCGACAAAACGATCCGTTATCGTCACCGTGTCGTCGAGGCGTCGTGGAATTCGCAGGACGCGCTGTGGAACGTCATTGTGGAGGCCGGCGCGGACCGCGCGCGGGTGCGATACAGTTGCAATTATCTCTATATGTGCAGCGGCTATTACGATTATTCGAAGGGTCATACGCCGCATTTTGACGGTATCGAGAATTACCAGGGGCGTCTCGTCCATCCGCAGGACTGGCCCGCCGATCTCGAGTGGACGGATCGCAAGGTCGTCGTGATCGGCAGCGGCGCGACGGCGGTGACTCTGGTGCCCGAATTGGCGAAGACGGCGCGCCACGTCACGATGTTGCAGCGCTCGCCGACCTACATCGTGGCGCGGCCGTCGCGCGATCCGATCGCCACCTGGCTGCGCAAGCGCCTGCCCGGCGCGATGGCGCACACGCTGGCGCGCTGGAAGAACGTGCTGCTGGGCATGGCATTCTACAAATTCGCCCGCGGTTACCCCGACAAGATGACGGCCCTGATCCGCAAGGGCACCACGCAGCAGCTTGGCACCGATTTCGATGTCGACACCCATTTCACGCCGACCTACAAGCCATGGGATCAGCGGCTCTGCCTGGTGCCGGATGGCGACCTGTTCAAGGCGCTGCGGGCAGGCCGCGCGGCGATCGCGACCGACCGCATCACGCGCTTCACCGCCCACGGCCTCGAACTGGCCTCGGGCGCGCAGCTTGATGCCGACATCGTCGTTACCGCGACGGGGCTGGAACTCATCATGCTGTCAGGCATCCCGTTCAGCGTCGATGGCGCGCCCGTCGATGTCTCGAAGGCACTGATCTACAAAGGCATGATGCTGTCGGGCATTCCGAATTTCGCTTTCGCGGTGGGATACACCAATGCGTCATGGACGCTGAAATGCGAGCTGACCGCGACATACATCTGCCGCCTGCTGAACCGGATGGCGCGGCGCGACGAAGCCTATTGCTGCCCGCAACGCGACACGGCCAGCGACGCGGTCGAACCCGCGCTCGATTTCACGTCGGGCTACGTGCTGCGCGCGGCGAACATTCTGCCGAAGCAGGGCACCAAAGCACCGTGGAAGCTGCATCAGAATTATGCGATCGATTTGTTCAATTTCAAATTCGGCAAGCTCGATGACGGTGCGATGCGATTCGTGAAGCGAACGGCAGCGCGGAAGGCGGCCTGATGGCGATGGAATTGAAGGGCGAGACCGCCGTGATCACCGGCGCCGCCAGCGGCATCGGCCGCGCGGTGGCGATCTCGCTGGCGAAGCGCGGCTGCAACGTCGCGCTCGTCGATCTCAACCCGGCGGGGCTCGAAGAGACCGCGTCGCAGCTTTTTCCATACAACATTCAGGCGACATTGCATGTCGCCGACATCGGCGACGCCCAGGCAATCGCGGCGCTTCCGGACGCCATCATGACGCGGCACGGTCGCGTCGATTGGCTGGTCAACAATGCCGGCGTCGCGCTTGGCGGCCAGTTCGAGGACATCTCGTCGGAGAATTTCGAGTGGCTGTTTAACATCAATTTCTGGGGCGTCGTGCGGATGACGCGGGCGTTCCTGCCGATGCTGCGCGCCGCGCCGGCCGCGCGGATCGTCAATCTGTCGAGCATCTTCGGCATCATCGCGCCGCCGGAACAATCGGCCTATGTCGCCAGCAAGTTCGCGGTGCGCGGCTTCAGTCAGTCGCTGCGCCACGAACTGGCGAATACGAAGATCAGCGTCACGGTGGTGCATCCCGGCGGCGTCGCGACCTCGATCGCCGACAACGCGCGCGGGCCGGCGCATCGGACCGACGACGAAATCGCGCAAGGCCGCATCGAGATGAAGCGGCTGTTGACCATGCCGCCGGCCCAGGCCGGCGAAATCATCGTCATCGCCGCGCTGGCGCGCAAAGGCCGCGTGATGGTTGGCTCGGATGCGACATTCGCCGCGTTTGTCGAGCGGCTGTTTCCGGTCAGCTATTGGAGCAAGCTGCAACGCCTGCGGGGCCGCTGACGATCGGCCTCGCGCCGCGTCGAGTCTTAGACGTTAGCCGCAGGTTTCGCGATATCGCCGGCAACTGCCTTCACCGCGCGGACCATTTTCGCAAGCGCGCCGCAACTCACGGCACAGGCCGCCACGCCGCCGCCCGTCGTAACCGCGCGGGCGATCGTCATGCCCCCGACGATCTTCGTAGACCCGGCGTTCCTGATAGACACGGGGGCGCTCTTCATAGACGCGCGGACGGTCTTCGTACATGCGCACGCCGCCCGGCCCGACTTGAATTGACTGAGCCGTCGCGGCGATCGGCGACAGAGCCGTCATGATCGCCAGCATGGCCAAAATAAAACGTCGCATCGTTTCCTCTGCGTTGAGAATATGGACCGACCGCGGCGCCCGAATCACATCACTATCGATCGACCCTAGCATGAGCTGGAACTTATGCGCGTGACGACAGGCGGGCTTGCTGAATCGCCTCTCACTGGTCATAAGCGCCTCCCCACGACAGCACGCTTCAGAAAGGCCCGCGCATGGCTCCGAGCATTCACCGACGAATCGCAGATGAACTCGGGGTCCGCGAGCAGCAGGTGGAAGCGACGGTGACATTGCTCGACGGCGGCGCGACGGTGCCGTTCATCGCGCGCTATCGCAAGGAAATCACCGGCGCGCTCGACGATGCCCAGCTGCGCACGCTGGACGAGCGCCTCAGCTACCTGCGGGAGCTTGAAGAGCGCCGCAAGGCGATCCTCAATTCCGTGCGCGAACAAGGCAAGCTCGACGCCACGCTGGAAGCGGCGATCAACGCCGCCGACAGCAAAGGCCGTCTCGAAGACATCTACCTGCCGTTCAAGCCGAAGCGCCGTACCAAGGCCGAGATCGCCCGCGAGGCCGGACTGGAGCCGCTCGCCGACCTGCTGATGGCGCAGCCCGAGACGGACCCGGCAACCGCCGCGGCGGCCTTTGTGAATGGTGATAAGCAGGTCGCGGATGCCGCCGCCGCTTTGGACGGCGCGCGCGCCATCCTGGTCGAGCGATTCGCCGAGGATGCCGACCTGATCGGCTCGCTCCGCGAGCAGATGTGGACCAGCGGCGTGCTGGTCTCGAAGGTTCGCACCGGAAAAAACGCCGAGGGCGCCAAGTTCTCCGACTATTTCGACTTCTCCGAACCGCTGACAAAACTGCCATCGCATCGTGTGCTGGCGCTGTTTCGCGGTGAGAAAGAAGAGATCCTCGATCTGCAGATGCTGCCGGAGCCGATCTCGCTCGCCGCGCCTGTCACGCCGGCGCCGATCGGGCCCTATGAACTGCGGATCATGAATCGTTTTCGAATCGGCGATCACGCGCGGCCCGGCGATCGCTGGATGGTCGAAACCGTCCGCTGGGCGTGGCGCACCAAGATTCAGGTTCACCTCAATGTCGATCTGCGGATGCGGCTGTGGGCGCAAGCCGAGCAGGAAGGCGTCCGCGTCTTCGCATCGAACCTGCGCGACTTGCTGCTGGCGGCGCCCGCCGGGGCGCGGACCACGATGGGACTCGATCCCGGCTACCGGTCCGGCGTCAAGGTCGCGGTGATCGACGCCACCGGCAAAGTGGTCGCAACCTCGACGATCTATCCGCACGAGCCGCAGCGCCAGTGGGATGCGTCGCTCGCGGTACTCGGCAAGCTCGCCACCGCGCATAAAGTCGAGTTGATCGCGATCGGCAACGGCACGGCGTCGCGCGAGACCGACAAGCTCGCGACCGATCTCGTCAAGCTGCTGCCGGATTTGAAGATGGCGAAGGTCGTCGTTTCCGAAGCCGGCGCGTCGGTCTATTCGGCATCGGCCTTCGCATCGGAAGAACTGCCCGACCTCGATGTGACGCTGCGCGGCGCGGTGTCGATCGCGCGACGATTGCAGGATCCGCTGGCCGAACTGGTCAAGATCGATCCGAAATCGATCGGCGTCGGTCAGTATCAGCATGATCTCGGCGAATCAAAATTGTCGCGCTCGCTCGATGCCGTCGTCGAGGATTGCGTCAACGCGGTCGGCGTGGACGTCAACACCGCCTCCGCGCCGCTGCTGGCGCGGGTCTCCGGCATCGGCGCGGGCCTCGCGCAAAGCATCGTTCAATACCGCGACACCAATGGCCGCTTCGCCTCGCGCAAGGCGCTGAAAGATGTGCCTCGGCTGGGGCCGAAAGCGTTCGAGCAATGCGCCGGCTTCTTGCGAATCGCCGACGGCGACGATCCGCTCGATTCCTCCGGCGTGCATCCCGAAGCCTATCCGCTGATTCGCAAGATTCTCGTCGCCACCAAAAGCGACATCAAGGCGCTGATCGGCAATGCCGAGATTCTGCGTCAGGTGAAGCCGCAACAGTTCGTCGATGACACGTTCGGACTGCCGACCGTCACGGACATCTTCAAGGAATTGGAAAAGCCCGGTCGCGATCCGCGTCCGCAATTCAAGGCCGCCGTCTTCAAAGACGGCATCGAGAAGCTGAGCGATCTCAAACCGGGCATGATCCTCGAGGGCGCCGTCACCAACGTCGCGGCCTTCGGTGCTTTCGTCGATATCGGCGTACACCAGGACGGGCTCGTCCATATTTCAGCGATGTCAAAAACATTCATCAAGGATCCGCGCGACGTGGTGAAGCCCGGCGATATCGTGCGGGTCAAGGTTCTGGAGGTGGATGCCGCGCGCAAGCGCATCGCACTGACGCTGCGACTCGATGACGACGCCTCCGCGAGATCGGATCGGGCCGCGCCGCGCGAGCAACCCTTGCGTGGCAACCAGCGCACGACGTCGTCAGCGCCCGGCGCGGCCAAGACCGAATCATCGCCAGGCGGCGCATTCGCGGAAGCTTTGCGTCGCGCGGCCGAGAAGGACGCCCGTAGAGGCAAATAATACCGTAGCGATCACGACATCGCGAGGTGAGGACAATCACAGGGCGAGCTTGCGCCGCATTCGCGACGAGGTCAGCGCGTCAACCCCAGCGATCGCAAAAAGCCCGGAAAGCCTAGCATTTCGAGCATTAGGAAGACCTAAAACAGCAACGCGCGCGGCGGTTCCATTAAGGCTTCTTTAAGGTTTAATTTACGTTCCATTCATCGTGAAAAATTTACGGGTGACGATCGGTTTGGTCGTGCATGGCTGTGGCCATTCGGTGACAGCTTTTATTTCCAGAGATGTCTAAATCACGTCCAGATGGAGCCGACCCACGGCTGCTCTGAAATAATAATCTGGAGAATGAGACAATGAAGAACTTCCTGCTTGGTACCGTCGCTCTGATCGCGCTGGGCGCCACCGCCCCGGCGATGGCTGCTGACATGGCTGCCCGCCCCTACACCAAGGCACCGGCTTACGTCGCAGCCCCGATCTACAACTGGACCGGTTTCTACATCGGTGGTCACGTCGGCGGCGCCTTCGCCGGCAACAACAATTTCGGCGGCAACAACGACGGTCGCTTCATGGGCGGTGGTCAGATCGGTTACGACATGCAGTTCTCGCCGAACTGGGTTCTCGGTATCGAAGCCAACTACAGCTTCCTCGACAGCAACAACAACGGCTTCGCGAACAGCAACCCGTTCACGAATCGCGGCCTTGGCTCGGTGACCGGCCGTCTCGGCTACACCTGGGGTCCGGCAATGCTGTACGCCAAGGGCGGTTACGCCTGGGCTGACACTGCCTTCACCAACGGCTTCACCGGCTCCATGGGCCGCAATGGCTACACCGTCGGTGGCGGTCTGGAATATCTGTTCACCCAGAACTGGTCGGGCAAGATCGAATACCAGTACTATGACCTCGGCAACGGCGCTTTCACGAGCCCGACTGGTGTCGCGTTCGGCAACGGCCGCAACGAAGAGCACACCATCAAGGCTGGCCTGAACTACCGCTTCAATCTCGGTGGTCCGGTCGTCGCTCGTTATTGATCTCTGACGTCAGTCATCTGATCGACGGAAAGGCCGGCGCAAGCCGGCCTTTCTCGTTGTGGCGATGCGAGAACCGTCAGCCGAGAATGCCGACCGCGCGCGACGCCACCAGCGCGATGGTGATAAGCGAGATGAACGATTCGGCCATCATCAGGAGCTTGGCGCGCGGCGTCAGCGGAAACGTATCGGCGGGCGAGAACGCGGTCGCGTTGGTGTAGGCCAGAAACAGGTAGTCGACGAAGCCCGGCGACCAGTCGGCGAACCCCTTGCTATCGCTGCCGAGCGCTTGCTGCGTGAACACGAAGTCACAAAGATGCGGCGCGACCAGCCCGCGGCTCGACGGCCCGCCGCGATCGAGCGTCCAGAACCACAGCGCGAACACCACCACGTTGGTGACCCAGATATTGATCGCGTCGAGCAACAACGTCCGGCCGCTGCCGGCGTGCCCCTCGAAGATCGCTTTCGTCAGCAGAAACAACGCCACGAAATTCAAGATCGTGCTCAGCGCCGTCAATGCGATGGCGAGGCGGCGTACCCAGCGGCGGCGACTGCCGACCTGATCCCAGTCCTCGTCGCTTTCCGCCCGCATCGCCGAGCGGTAGGTCAGGATCGTGCCGATCGACAGCGGAATCAGCAAAGCGAGTTCGACGATTGGCCCGAACCAACGCGAGCCGACCCAGAAGTCGTTCACGATCGCGCCCTGCAAGCCGACGATGACGATGACGGCGCCACGCGCGAGCCAGCGGTCCTTGCGTTGATTGCGGATATGCGTATGCAGTTTTCGTTTCATGGCGCGGACCTCTGGGGAGCCCACGCAACAATCGCTTTGCCGCGCCGACGACTCATCCCGCGATAGCAACGCCTTGAACCGAGAGAAAGTCCCGATCAAAGAAAGACACCGGCGCGAGGCCGGGCTTTTGCATCGCCGGATCGGCGCAAGGCTTGATAGGCCGCCATGGTCGGGCCGCCCGACTTGCCGTTCAGGCCGGCAAGTCCGTCGTTCGTGGCATTCTCCGCGTCAAAGCAGCGACAATCGGATTTCGCCGTTTTGATTTGCGCGCGCATGGGGACTGGACAGACCAAGCGGCTGCTATGTCATGGCGGGTTGGCGCATGATTTTGAACACGCCGACCGACGCCGCGACACAGCGATCGTCGACGCTGACCTCGGTCGCCATATAGATCAGACTTCGCGTCACCCGCACGGCGCGCGGCCGCGACACCATGATCTCACCGATCTGCGTCGCATCGACGAAGTGCGTATCGAACTGCA
>JAQGJY010000118.1 GCA_028290325.1 Tardiphaga sp. | reverse complement strand
TTGAGGTTCTGGCTGGCGAATGCGAGATCGAGGTCGCCGGTTTCGATTTTCGCGAGGTTGAGCATATCGTCGATGATCGCGATGACGCGCTCGCCGCAGGCGCGGATATCCTTCATGTAATCGCCGTAGCGCGGATTGCCGAGCGGCCCGAACCGTTCGCTGATCATGACGTCTGAAAAACCGATGATGGCGTTGAGCGGCGTTCGGATTTCATGGCTGATCCGCGCCAGCACATCAGCCTTGGCGCTGACGAAGCGATCCGCTTGCTTGCGCGCTGCGAGCAATTCGCTGACGATCTTGCGGGCCTGTGATTGATCGCGAAAGATCGCGAAGAAATTCGGCCCATCCGGTGTCGTGCGACCCAACGTGATCGCGAGCGGCAGCAGCCCGCCGGACGGGACGCGGCCGAGCACCTCGCGGCCGTGCAGATTGGAGGTGTCAGCGCGGACGACGGCGTCGAAATAGTCCCGCACGTCACGCTGGCTCTCCGGCGCGAACAGATCGACCAGCACGCTTGCGGTCAGCGTGTCGCCATCGCGGCCGAACAACGCCTCGGCGCTGCGGTTGCAGGAATGAATCCGCCCGGACATGTCGAACATCACGATGCCTTCGGCGGCGGTATCGAGGATGGCGGCGAGGTCCTCCGCGCTGGCCTGGCCAGGCACCGGCAGCGGCGGAACGGTGGGCGCGACGTCGTCGATGACGTGCGGCATCGCCGACTCGGCCGGCGCAAGCGCAAAGATCAGCGCCAGCGCCGGTTCACCGTCCCACGAAATCGACGACAAATCGGCGGCGGCCGGCGGCTGATCGGCTTTCGCCGCGATGGTGACACGCGTGCCGGTGCCCGCGCTGCTGCTGTCGGTTGAGACGCCCGGCTCGATATAGAGCGAATCGAGACCGCCGGCGGCTTCCAGCGCGGCGAGATCGGCATGGCCGGTGCGGGCGAGAAACGCGGGGTTGGCGTACAGCAATCGATCCAGCCGATAGACCAGAATGCCGGCCGGCATCAGATCGAGCAGCGGACGATCGCGCGACGTCGTGCCCTGCGCCAATGTCGGCGGACGTGACAGCCAGTCGTCGGCGTCTTGCGATCGCGCGAGCGGCGTTGCCGTCTCGGCGAGTTCTGTCGATTGCGTCGAGGACGTCTCGGCGAATCCGACGTCGTCGTTGTCGAGCCGTTCGGACAGTCGCCGCGCCAGTTCGTTGAAGGCGCTGTTTTCAACCGGTGTCAAAGCGGCTGCGAACGGATCAACGAGCGGCCGGATTGGAACGACGTTCTGCGGCGCGACGAGGTCGGAGGTTTTCACGGGCATTGGCTCTATCGGAGAAGAAGGAGTCGGCGCGATGGCGTCGGCGGGGTCTTCGGTCATGGTTTGATCGTGATGCGGATTGGCTTGCGCCGACAGCGAGCGAGGCGGCGCGCTGTCTTCGACCTGCTGATCGCCGACGGGCGCATCGTCGTGGCGGATTGGGTCGCGGACGGCGTCGCGGATCGCGTCGAGGCGGCCGAGCGCGTCGAGGTCTCGCGCCACGCCGAAGCCGCGATAGCCAGTGAATTCACCGTCCGCATTAAACACCGGCAACCCGGCCATTTCGACGGCCAGCGACTCGGCCGGCGGGTCCACCGGCCAGTTCAGTTGCACGCCGCTCCATGTGGTCTGCGACGTCAGCGCCGTCGCCAAGCGATGATCGGGATCGAGTTTCAGATCGTCCGCGACATCAGGCCAGGGGCGGCCGAAACGCGCCGCCATGTTGGGCCCGATCAGCCGAATGAAATCGTCCGACCGCAAGGTGAAGCGGCCGGCGTCGTCAATCGCCCAAGTGAACCGCAGCGGATTGCGTCGCGGCGTCGGGGCCGGCGCCAGCGCGTCACGTTGCGCCGGCGCCTGATCGCACGGCGTTGCCTGGTCGGGCTTGTGCGCATCGGGTTCAGCTTCGACGCGGAAACTCTCGACCGCCGCATCTTCGACGCCGACGTCATCCCTGTCGTCACGTGGCCCGGTTTCGGCCGGCGCGTCCCTCAGGAATGACGCGATCGCGGTGCTCTGATCGTCAGACACCGTCGGAGCCGGCGCGGGTTCGATAGGCGCTGTCTCCGGGCGTGTCGTTTCGTCAGGTTCGGGCTCGGGCACGGCATCGGCGAACGGCTCGACGACAAGATCGCCGCTTTCATCCGCGGCGTCAGTGTAGCTTTGCGGCTCGCTCGATTCCTCGAAGGTCGGTCGCGGATGGTCTTGCGGTTCGGCGGCGGGTTCAGCGACCGGTTCGAGGTCAGGTTCGAGATCGGCTTCGACATCTTGCGCGAAGGCATCGACAAAGACCTGCCGCGGCTCGGGCAGGTCCGCGACACTGGCAATCGGCTCGGCCGGTGTCGCGACGACAGGCTCTTGCTCTGCGCGCCGCTTCGGCGGCGGTGGCAGCTGGCCCGGCGCAAACAAGGCGACCAGCCCGACATCCGCGCCGCTGCCGACGCGCTGCAAGACGATTTGACCGATCCCGATCGGCATCTCGACACGGCCATCCCTCAAGGCGCCGTTGCGCGCGGCCTCGAGGCCGGCCTCCGACAACGTGCGAAAGGCCATCAATGTGCGCGCGGCATCGTTGGCGCTGACGAACAGTCCGTCACGCCCGAATGCCGCGATCGGCGTATCGACGCCTTCGACGAGGTGCTGCAAGCGCTCGAGCAGCGGCATCGGGCGGCCGACCGGCTCGGCCGCCACGACCAGAATGCCGGTCTGACCATCGGTGAAATCGATCCGCGAACAGGCGCAGGCGAGCAGCCGCCCGAGCGGCGCGCCGAAACCGCGCAAGCGTTCAAGGCGAACGCCGCCATCGGGCCGCAGGCGTCGCGCCAGCTGCGCGATCTGGCGGCGGCGCGCATCGGCGGGCCCCAACGGCTTCGCCGCGAGGTCCGGTCCATGTCGCGCGCCGAACAAGGCCGCGCCGACCGGGTTGGCCCACAGGATGCGGGCGCCGTCCGGCGACCATAGCCATGCCGGCAGATGGCTCGTCGCATGGACGGCCAGCCGGGCATCACTCACGCCACGCTGTTGAGGGTCGGCAGTTGTCATCTGCATCCGCGAGAGTTCATCGACGATAATTTGCCCGAGACCAAATCGTCCGACGATAGCCGTCAGACCTCAGCGGCCAAACAATGACCGTCTTAACAATTCGTTAGTATCGCGCGCGTTGCGCAACCGGTCCATTGTTACCGGCGTCATGCACAGATCAATGCGACAACACCGTTAATGTGGCGGGACCGAACCCTTTCATGGCGGAGGCGTTGAATCTGAACGCGCGGTCATTGCCCGATATTGCAAATCGCGATCCATTCGTCACGATGCGGTCGCGAGACTGGTTCAAATAGGCTGTGGTATCAACGAGGGAGTGGGAACATGAGTGACGAAGGGCGCGACCGTTTCGAGTTGCCGAAGGAGATGCGATCGATGGCCGAGGCCAGCTTCGAGCAGGCTCGCAAGGCGTTCGAGAATTTCCTGTCCGGCGCACAGCAGACCGCGAGCAAGCTGGAAGGTCACAGCGAGACGCTTCGTTCGGGCGCGAAAGACATCAGCGCCAAGGCGGTCAGTTTCGCCGAAGCCAACGTGCAGGCATCACTCGATCACGCGCAGAAGCTGATGGCGGCGAAGGATCTGGCTGAGGTCATGCGGTTGCACAGCGAATACGTGCAGAACCAGATGAAGACGCTTGCTGAACAGGCCAGCGAGATGGGCCAGATCATGAGCCGCGCGGCGATGGATGCGGCCAAGCCGGCGATGGATGCCGCCAAGCCGCAGGCTTGAGATCGCGGGACAATGCTGTCAGCCGGCCTCCACGGCCTGGAGATCGCCGTCCGATCCAACCTTCGGCCGCAGGCGAGGGCGGCCGCTTGGCACTGGAATTCGAGCACCTCGGCCGCCCGCCCCATGCGGTTGGCGTCCATGCAAGAGTGCAATGCAATAAATTGTTGCATTGCACAAAGAATGCGTCTATTTTGCTCACAGGGAAGCCCCTGCCGGGCCGCTCCCGGTTTTCATAATTTGACTGTTTCAGATTCGTCGCCGCCCGCAATTCGGTTCGGCAACCGTCGGCACAGTCGCAACGGTAAGGAATCCCCCGATGTCCAACGACCCGTTCTCGTCTTCCGTCATCCCGTTCGAAGTGCCCGAGCAGGTTCGCGCTTTCGCCGAAAAGGGCGTTTCGCAGGCCCGCGACAACTACGCCAAGTTCAAGGATGCCGCCGAATCCAACAACAGCGCGATCGAAGCCGTGTTCGCGACCGCGACCAAGGGCGCGAATGAATACACCGCCAAGGTGATGGACATCGTCAAGACCAACACCCATGCAAGCTTCGATTTCGCGCAGGAACTGGCCGGCGTGAAGTCGCCTGCGCAGCTCATGGAAGTGTGGACCTCGCATGCCCGCAAGCAGGTCGAAGTGATGACCGCGCAGACCCGCGAGCTGGCCGAACTGGCCAAGAAGATCGCCACCGAGACCGCCGAGCCGATCAAGGCCGCCGGCAGCAAGCTGTTCACGCCGCCTTCGGCCTGATCTTCCGGTTAAACCGCCCATCGAAGCCCGGACCGTCGGTCCGGGCTTTTTTGCGACCGATGTGATGTGAAGACTGGACGCGTTTTGCATCCCGAAACGAATTGACCATCCCGGTGCCACGCGGCCTTGCCAAAGCGGTGCGTTGCACCTAGTTTCCCGCCGGTTCGCGGACCGCTTGTTCGGTCCGCTGCGCGATGCAGTTGTAGCTCAGTTGGTTAGAGCGCCGGTCTGTGGATCCGGAGGTCGGTGGTTCGAGCCCACCCAACTGTACCATCGCCACATCCCCTCCCCAGGCGCCCCGGCTGTTACCGCCCTATAATCGCGGCGACGCCGCGCAACCGCGGAAGGGCTTGGGACTCGGGCTATCATCGCGTCGGAAACTGCCCGCGCGCATGGCGGAACGTTGACTGTCAGGCCCGCGCAAGTCGCGGCACCGCCAGTGCGTGTCGGGCGTCCGATCAGGCGCGGTCGATTAGCTGCCCGCGCGCGGCCGAGGACCACTCAAGGCAAGGTCGCCAAAACCCGCAAAGCGAAGTCATCCAGGAACTGACGATCGTCATTGCAAAGGCTCCGTTCATCGCCGACACTTCCCGCATAAATAAAAAAAGTGGGAGAGAATGATGTCGGCGAGAACGATAATGCTGTTTGGCGTTGCGGCGACTTTGCTGTCGGCCGCACCGGCTTCGGCGCAAAAGCAATATGGTCCGGGCACCAGCGATACCGAGATCAAAATCGGTCAGACCATTGCCTATAGCGGGCCGGCCTCGGCCTACGGCATCCTCGGCAAGGCCGAAGCGGCCTATTTCAAATATCTCAACGACACCAAAGGCGGCATAAACGGCCGCAAGATCACCTTCATCAGCCGCGACGACGCCTACTCGCCGCCGAAGGCCGTTGAAAATGTCCGCAGCCTTGTCGAGGGCGACGAGGTCGCCTTGATCTTCGGCGTTCTCGGCACGCCGTTGAACATGGCAATCCGGCCGTACCTCAATAAACAGGGCGTGCCGCATCTGTTCGTTGCCGCCGGGACCTCGGCGCTGAACGATCCGGCGCATTTTCCGTGGTCGATGGGCTGGCAGCCTAACTTGCGCGACGAGGCGAAGTTTTATGCGGCGCATCTGCTGACGCAAAATCCGAACGCCAAGATCGCGGTGCTCTACCAGAACGACGATTTCGGCAAGGATCTGCTGACCGGTTTGCGCGAAGGGCTTGGTGATAAAGCCGACAAGATGATCGTCAGCGCGCAGAATTTTCAGCCGATCGATCCCACGATCGACAGCCAGATGGTGCTGATGCAAAGCTCCGGCGCCGACGCGCTGTTTCTGTTCACCTACGCCAAGCAGGCCGCGCAGGCGATTTCCAAGATGTCGGACCTGAAGTGGAAGCCGGCGACCTATCTGCATCTTGGCGCGGCATCGGTCGGCGCCACGTTCAAGCCCGCGGGCCTCGACAAATCCGTTGGTATCATGAGCGCCGGCTACATCAAGGACGTCACCGATCCGAAATGGGCCGATGATCCCGACGTCAAGACCTGGGCCGCGTGGATGAAAGTCGCGATGCCCAACACCGATCTCAACGATGCTCTGACCGGGGCAGGCTACAGCGCCGCGCAGACACTTGAGCAAGTTCTAAAGCAGTGCGGCGACAACCTGACGCGCGAAAACATCATGAAGCAGGCGGCGAACCTGAAGGATTTCCGCGTCGGTCTGCTGCTGCCGGCAAGTCGCATCAATACCAGCGCCACCGACTATCGCGTCGTGACGTACATGCAGTTGCAGCGCTTCAACGGGACCAGCTGGGACGATATGAAATAGCAGCCGATCGGCTCATGCCTTGCGCCGGAAGCATCGATCCACATTTGCTGATGGATGCGTCAGGAGCAGAGCGTGAGTGATTTCGACCACAAGGCCGATCTGGATCGGCACTTCGCATGGTTTCAAGGTAAACTGTCGCCGCGTCTGGCCAAGTTCTTTGGCTGGCTGCGGCGGCCGTCGTC
>JAQGJY010000100.1 GCA_028290325.1 Tardiphaga sp. | reverse complement strand
TGAGGCGAACGAATTCTTGCGGGATGCAGGCGGTGCCACGCGACCAGTCCTGGCCCTGCTGGCACACCACACCGGGTGTGGATCGGGAACCCCCATCAGCGCCGTGAACCCGGGCGAGTTCGCCAATCAGCTGGCGGCCACGCGTGGACGGAGCAATTGTTTTTTCGCCGCTAGACACGACTTTTATCCTTCTGTGGATACGAGGGTGAACGCGCAACCAACGCAAAAGTTGCAGTGTTGAAATGGGGTCTAGCGATCGTTGGTATCGGTTCGATTAACGCCTCGACCTCCGTTTCAACCCCCCGACTGTGTCGTCGCCCGGGTTCCGACAACACAAATGAAGTCCATGACGACACCGTTTTCCTCGCCGGTGCAAACGGCGTGAAACCGACGCCGGCTATCACCCTCCCAACGACGCGGTGCGGGCCGCGCATGGAGACAGTCAGATGCAAACCCTCAGCTTTCTCGTCGCCTTCGCGGTGGTCCTGGTCGGCCCCTCGCTGGCCGGCATGCCCGACAGTGCTCTGCCGGGCTCTGGCGCGTTCTCCTATAGCGGATCGCCGATCGTTACCGGTGCGCCGCCGATGCCGATCGTCGTGGCATTGAGCTAGGTTCAGGATCGGTCGCCTTCATGAAATTCCGTTCGGGTGTGTTAGCCGTCGCCATGCTGCTCGCCGCATCCTCCGCGCAGGCTCAAAGCCTGCCGAGGAACTGGGCGTGGAAGAAATTGCCTGATCCGCGCGGCGAATTCGTCCGGCTCTGCGCGCCGCATATGGTCGGACGCTGGGCGCATCCGGAATCGGTTTGCATTTGCCTGCATGACCATGCCGTCGCCGGCATCGAGGACAGCGATCTGCGCGAAGCTTTGCTGCGCGGCATCAGCGAGACGGGTGTGCCGGCGATCGAGAACGATTGGGTGCCGGCGACCAAGCGCCCGCAGATCAACGCGGCCTTCACGCAGATCGCGCGGCCGACCTTGCAATGCATGTTCGATCCGGCGACTTAGGCGGCTCGCTTATTTGCCCGAGCGCGGCACGCAGCGCGCCGTTCGCATCACGCCACCCGTCGGCCCGAGCTTCGCGCCGAGAATTTCCTTGAGCTGGCCGGCCGGACAGGCCCCGTCATCGACCAGCACCCGCTGGCCAAGCCGCAGATCGATGATATCCTGCTCACGCGGATAGGTGGTTTGCTGCGCCGCCGCCGCAGCCATCGAAGCCGCCAGCGCGGCGATCGCGATTGACCAGCGCATCACTTGTTCTCGATCTTGAGGCCGTCCTTGCCGAGGTTGATCTGCAGGCCCTGCGGCTCTTTCTTCTCCTGATAGAGATTATAGCCGAGCACGCCGACGCCGACGACAAGCGCGCCGATAATCAGAAACAGGATGTTGCGGTTGCCTTGCATGGCCGTCTCTCCGATGGATGTCGGCGCACCCTAACGGCGCGAGGCTGATTCCGATAGCAGCTCTGCTTTGCAATGCGCCGCGCAAGCTGGTTTGATCCCATGCCGGCAACAACGGGGTGATCACCGCATGACGTCAAAACTTTCCGACCAGCACCAGCGCATCGTCGATGCCGTCGATGCCGCTTTCGACGCGCAGATCGCGACAACGCGTGATTTCGTCGCGATCCCGAGCACCCGCGGCGCGGAAGGCCCGTGTCAGGACATGTTCGGCGATCTGCTGCGGGCGCGCGACTACGAGGTCGATGACTGGCATATCGAGGTCGATGACCTGAAGGATCTGCGCGGCTTCGGCCCGATCGAGCACGATTTTTCCAAGGCGCGCAGCGTCGTCGGCACATTGCGTCCGACCAGCAGCGGCGGCAAATCGCTTATTCTCCAGGGCCATTGCGACGTGGTTCCCGCCGGGCCGCTGGATATGTGGGAGACGCCGCCGTTCTCGCCGGTCGTGAAAGACGGCAAGATGTTCGGGCGCGGCGCGTGCGACATGAAATCGGGGACGATCGGCGCCCTCTACGCGCTCGATGCGATCAAGGCCGCGGGCCTGCGGCCGACCGGACGCATCCATTTGCAATCCGTCATCGAAGAGGAAAGCACCGGCCTCGGCGCGCTCTCGACACTGCAGCGCGGCTATCGCGCCGATGCCTGTTTCATTCCCGAGCCGACCAACGGCAAATTGGTGCGCTCGCAGGTCGGCGTGATCTGGTTTCGGCTCAAGGTGCGCGGCCATCCCGTGCACGTGTTCGAGACCGGTGCTGGCGCCAACGCCATCACGGCGGCGTACCATCTCATTCAGGCGGTCGAGAAGCTCGAGGCGGAATGGAACGTGCGGGCCAAATCCGACAAGCATTTCGGCAAGGTCGAGCATCCGATCAATTTCAATCCGGGAATCATCAAGGGCGGCGACTGGGCCTCGAGCGTGCCGGCGTGGTGCGATGTCGATTGCCGCATCGCGGTGCTGCCGGGCTGGTCGATTGCCGATCATCAGGCGGAGATCAAGGCGTGCATCGCCGCAGCCTCGCGCGATCATCGCTTCCTGTCCAACAATCCGCCCGAGGTGGAATGGTCCGGCTTTCTGTCGGAAGGCTACGAATTGGTGGACTCCGCCGCGTCCGAAGCAGCTTTCGGTAAAGCCTTCGACGCGATCTACGGCGGTCAGGCGCCGTCGGAATTGTCGTTCACGGCGCTCACCGATACACGTTTCTACGGCCTGAACTACAACATCCCGAGCCTCTGTTTCGGCGCGAGCGGCGGCGGCATGCATGGTTTCAACGAGTATGTCGATCTGGACTCGCTGAAGAAGACGACCAAGGCGATGGCCTTGTTCGTCGCCGAATGGTGCGGCGTGGAGAAGGTTTAGCTTTCCGGGACATCGACGTGTCGCCAGCTCATCCTCAGGTGTTTTCGACCGGCGCTTCGCGGCCGGAAAGCCTCGAGCGATGAACCACGCGCTCGTCGCGCGTTTTTCGAGGGCGCTCCGTGGACGACGAAGATGTCGCCGGCAGGGCGCGCGCGCCTCAGGATGACGACACGGCCTTCGCCATTCCGTCGCCCCACAACGCCGTCACGATCGAATCGAGTCCATCGGTCAACGCCGCCGGGCCCGGCTGCAAGATCAGCGGCGACTTGATCTCGACGATGCGATCGTCGCGGACGGCCGGGATCGCGTCCCAGCCGGCGCGCGCGCGGATCGCGGCATGCTTCACCTTCTTGCCGCACCACGAGGCCAGGATCACCTCCGGCATCGCATCGCGAACGACATCGGCCGTGACGATGCGATCCTGTGCCGCTTTCTGACGCCGCAGCTGCGGAAAAATGTCGTCGCCGCCCGCGATCTCGATCAATTCGGAGACCCAGCCGATGCCGGAAATCAGCGGCGCGTCCCATTCCTCGAAATAGACTTTCAGGCGCGGCCGGCCCGCGACCGACGCCGCGACATCGGCCAAACGCCGCTCGTAGGTTTGCGCCAGCGCCTCGGCGCGTTCCGCGGCGCCGACCAGCGCACCGAGCGTGCGGATCATCGCCAGAATGCCGGCGATGTCGCGCTGGTTGAAGACATGGACCGCGACGCCGGCACGAATGAGATCGGCGACGATGTCGGCCTGCAAATCGGAGAACGCCAGAACCAGATCAGGGTCGAGCGCGAGAATTTTCGGAATGTCCGCCGAGATGAACGCCGCCACGCGCGGTTTCTCGCGGCGCACCTGCGGCGGCCGCACGGCATAGCCGGAGACGCCGACGATGCGATCTTGTTCGCCGAGCAGATATAATGTCTCGACGGTTTCTTCAGTGAGACAGACAATTCGGCGCGGCGGAAAATCTCGCATGATGGCTGCTATGCCGGACAATAAAACGATTGTCACGACGCATCGATGCCAGCACATTCCGGCAAAGAAATAACGATTGGGAAGGCGACGCCATGACTCCGCTCGACAAGATCAACGCGATGAAGATGCCATTCGCGGAATTGAAAGGCATCACCTTCGTCAGCGCCGAACTCGATCGCGTCGTCGCGCATATGGTCGTGCGTCCCGACCTCTGCACGTTGCGTCACACCATTCACGGCGGGGCAGTGATGGCCTTCGCCGACTCCGTGGGCGCGGCTGCAACCGTCATCAATTTGCCGGAGGATGCGAAGGGCACGACGACGCTGGAGAGCAAGACCAACTTCATCGGCGGCGCCAAGGAGGGCACCACGGTGATCGCCACGGCGACGCCGGTGCATCGCGGCCGGCGCACGCAGGTCTGGACCACGCGGCTCGAGACCGATGACGGTAAGCTGGTCGGTATCGTGACCCAGACGCAGCTGGTTTTATGACGGTTTCATAAAGCGTTAACGCCTGTCACGACCGCGTGTTTGCTACAATTTGAAGCATCCCCGCGCCTTGTATGTTATGGTGCGACGCACAATATCCCGTTCATTAGGGACGAGACGCCTCCGCGAGGGCCACCTTCTGAGGAGCGATCACGATGAACGATGCAACCCCTGTTGAGACGGCTGCCCGCGGCACTGTGCGGACACTATCCACGAAGGAATTGCCGCTGCTGCGCGAGCATTTGCTTCGACTTGATCCCGCGAGTCGTCACGACCGTTTCAACGGCTTTATCGACTCCGGTTTTATCGTGCGCTACGCCGCCAAATGCGTGAGCGACGGCACGATCGTGGTGGCGTATTTCGAGGATGGCGTCGTGCGCGGCGCGGCCGAATTGCATCAGCCGGATCTGTCGCCGGTGTCGTTGCCTGAGATCGCCTTCAGCGTGGAAGCCTGCGTGCGCCGCAAGGGCGTCGGCAGTCTGCTGTTCTCGCGCCTGATCGAGAAGGCGCGCGCGCTGAACTATCAGAAACTGCGAATCACGACCGGGGCGCAGAACGAGGCGATGCGCGCTTTGGCGCACAAGTTCGGCGCCAACCTGACGTTCCGGCATGGTGAGTCGACGGGCAGCATCGATCTGCGAAAGCCCACGCCGGCAGGCACTGAGGCCACGGCGACGCCGGTCGACGCGATGCGCGCGTTGATGGGAATCAATCGGGCCTGGTGGACCGCCGTGATGAAAATGTACGGGCCGGGCGGGGCAACCTGAGCTCGGCTTGACGTTAAGCCTTCAAACAAAAACGCGCGGCCCAGGGGGCCGCGCGTTTTGTTTGAATGACTGCAGGATCAGAACCGCCGGTCATTTCCGGTGATGCGCGGACGCTCGACGCCGGCGATGCGGCGGCTCACTTTTCGCTCGACCACGACCGAGCGCTGCGCGCCCTGTTCGCCGGCGATCACATGCGTCGACCGCGCCGTGATCTTCGCGTTTTTCTTGACCTCGGGCTTCACGGCCTCGAGCGGCAAATCCATCAGCGATGCGGCGATTTCCGCCTGCGCCTCGAGATCGTCGGTGATCCCCATCGCCGCATAGATTGCTTCCTCGAGCGTGGGCGGGTCACGCCGCACGCGGCGGGAGCCATATTTCGTCTGCCAATTGTCGCTCATCGCTGCCTCGTCAGTTATGCATTATAACTAAACGCCCGAATTGTGCGTTGCAACATTTAAAGTGTCGCGTCACGGCAGCCATGCAATTCTTATGCAGGCGCGAGCTAATTCTTGAAAATTGTCAGCGCGAGAATCAGCAGCACCACAAAGATGATGATGAAGACGTAAAACAGAAACTTCGCGACGTCCGCTGAGGCGGCGGAAATGCCAGTAAATCCGAACAAGCCCGCGACCAACGAAATCGCCAGGAAAATCAAAGCCCATTTGATCAATGTCATCGTCTTGCATCCTGTTGAGGTCCGGCACTCAACCTGACATCCGCGCAAAAGTTCCAAACCACGCGTGACCGGAACAAGCGAAAGCCGCCTCCATCAGGAGACGGCGTTCGCTGCTTCATTCTGGAGAATGTCGCGAAGCTTCGCGCGGTTAACGTCCGCCGCTGCTCGGTCCGTTATTGTTGTTGGTGCCCGGACCCACATTGCCCTGACCGGACGGGTTGGCGCTCGGGCTATTGCGGTTCACGCCATCGCGGCTCATCGATCCGCTGCCTGAACCCGTCGTCGTGCCCTCGCGGCTCATGGTGCCGTTTTTGTTCGTCGGTGTGGTGGTGGTCGCACCTGGACCCACGTTACCCGAACTCGAGGCACCCGGGGCAGGTTGCGTCTGCGCCGCGGCCATCAGGGTCGAGCCCAGCAAAGCGGCGGCGGCAAGGGTCGTCAATTTCATCGTCGATCGCATATTGGATCTCCTTCGTTGTGGTCAACGCCGAACCAACCACCTCTCCGAGCCAGCGTTCCGAACACAATCGTGGTCATTGTGTGAAATCTAAACGGACAACGCGAGAGGGGCTACGGGGGTTGGCGGCCAACGCGTCAAAGCCGCGCGGCCTGCATCGGTCAGGAGATAGACGCCGCGTTCCGCACGCGCGAACCAGCCGTAATAATTGTGCTGAAGAATTTTACCGGCGTCGGGGATCGCCGGCCGTAAATCCTTCACGCGGGTCGGCCCGTGCATCAGCGCGAACGCGCACGCCAAAGCCTGCTGACGGTAGGCGGTCATGATCGGCGCGCGCGTGCTGCCGCCAAGCGCGGGATCACCGCGGCGGCGGCGATGCTCGGACACCAGGCGTGAGCGTTTCTTCGGATTGCGGCGCGGTGTGATGGTGGAAGGCTCGACAAGGACTTCGACGCCGCCGGCCTCCGTTACGCCGAGCATGCCGAAGCCGAGCCGGCGGCAAAGGTTGCGATAACGCGCGTCGCCTTCGCGACCCTTGCCGCGCTTCGACATGC
>JAQGJY010000093.1 GCA_028290325.1 Tardiphaga sp. | reverse complement strand
TATACCGAAGTGAATCCGCCGTTGCTCGTGCGCGACGAGGCGATGTTTGGCACCGCGCAGCTGCCGAAGTTTGAAGACGATCAATTTCGCGCAGGCACGGAGCTCTGGCTCATCCCCACCGCTGAAGCGCCCCTGACAAATCTCGTTCGCGAATCCATCCTCGACGAAAATGACCTGCCGCTGCGAATGACGGCGCTGACGCCGTGCTTTCGCGCCGAGGCGGGCGCAGCCGGCCGCGACACGCGCGGCATGCTCCGCCAGCACCAGTTCACGAAAGTCGAACTGGTCTCGATCACGACACCCGAACAATCGCAAGCCGAGCACGAGCGCATGCTGTCCTGCGCCGAGGAAGTGCTGAAAAAACTCGATCTGCATTATCGCGTGATGACGCTGTGCACCGGCGACATGGGCTTCGCGTCGCAGAAAACCTACGACATCGAAGTCTGGATGCCCGGACAAGGCGACGGCGGCGCCTATCGCGAGATTTCATCTTGCTCGGTGTGCGGCGACTTTCAGGCGCGGCGCATGGATGCGCGCGCGCGCGGGCCGGACGGCAAGCCGCGGTTCGTGCATACGCTGAACGGCTCGGGCACGGCGGTTGGTCGCGCGCTGATCGCCGTGATGGAAAATTATCAGGAGGCCGACGGCTCGATTTCCGTGCCGGATGTGCTGCGGCCTTATATGGGCGGCCTGACGAAAATCGAAAAGGGCGTTTAAGCCATGCGAATTCTCTGTACCAATGACGACGGTATTCACGCGCCCGGCTTGAAGGTTCTGGAGGAGATCGCGAAGGGCCTGTCCGACGACGTCTGGGTCGTGGCGCCCGAACTCGATCAGTCCGGCGTCTCGCATTCGTTGTCGCTGAACGATCCGTTGCGGCTGCGTGAAGTCGGGCCGCGGCACTTTGCCGTGCGTGGCACGCCGACCGATTGCGTCATCATGGGCGCGCGCCACATTCTGAAAGACAAGCAACCCGATGTCGTTCTGTCCGGCGTCAACAAGGGCCGCAACGTCGCGGAGGATGTCGTCTATTCCGGCACCATCGCGGGCGCGCTCGAAGGCACCATCCTTGGCTTTCCCTCGTTCGCGTTGTCGCAGGAATTCGGCATCGACAGCCGCGACAATCCGCATTGGGATACGGCGGTGAAGTTCGGTCCGTCGATCCTGAAAAAGGCGATCGCCGCCGGCGTGCCAAAGAACACTGTCGTGAACATCAATTTCCCCGCTTGCGCGCCGGATGATGTCGCCGGCGTTCTGGTGACGCGACAGGGCAAGCGCAATCAGGGTTTTCTGCGCGTCGATGAACGTCGCGACGGACGCGGCAATCCGTATTTCTGGATTGGCTTCGAACGCGCGGCGATCATCGATCCGCCGGCGGAGGGGACCGATTTGCACGCGCTCGGCGCGCTCTGCATTTCAGTGACGCCGCTGCGCCTCGATCGAACCGATGATGTGTTTGCTGGAGCGCTGGCAACGACGCTCGGGTAGAACCCGGCTTAAACCGTCGCCTTCTTCAGCGCGCTCTCTAGAACCTTCGCCAGCGTGTCCATCTGGAACGGCTTCTGAAGGGTCGGTCTGTCCCGGAATTCCTCCGGCAATCCTTGGGCGCCATAGCCGGTCGCGAAGATGAAAGGACGGCCGCGTTTCTGAATCACGTCAGCGACGGGTGATATCACCTTGCCGTTGACGTTGACGTCCAGAATCGCGATGTCGAATTCAGTCGTTTCGGCCAGCCGAATAGCATCCGCGAGCTCGCCCGCTTCGGCCGCCACGCTATAACCGAGTTCCTCGAGCATATCGGCGACCATCATTCGGATCATCACCTCGTCCTCGACGAGAAACACGGACCCGCCGGTCGGCTGCGATGCAGTCATCGTGGATATCCTTACCCAAATCCGAGTTCAGAGGCCGCGCGCAATGTCCGGTTGTGGACACTCGGGGGGATCGTGTCTGTAATTTCTCAAATATGGCGGGTTAACGCAATGTCAACGTGATGTTGAAACGAACCAAGCACGGGTAACCTGAATGACAGATGAAAAACGGTGCGAACTAGCGACTTTGTCCCGTTTGAGTTGCCAAGATGCCTGCGCGCGCCGCGAAATCTGTGTCAATCTTGAACGGTCAGGATCACGCGTTGGGAAGTATCATGTCACCGGATTTCGCCCAGACCGAACGCATGATGTTTCAGCTAAGCCTGCGCCGCCGCGGGATCAGCGATCAGGCGGTGCTGAAAGCCATGGACGACGTGCCACGCGATCAATTCGTCAGGTCGTCGGATCTGTCGCAAGCTTGGCGCGACACGGCGCTCGGGATCGCGTGTGGCCAGACCATCAGCCAGCCGTTCGTTGTGGCTTACATGACAGAACAACTGCAATTGCGCTCGAGCGACCGCGTTCTGGAAATCGGCACGGGCTCCGGATATCAGGCCGCGATCCTGGCCAGGCTCGTGCGATCGGTTCTGTCGATCGAGCGATTTAAATTGCTCGCGGACAGCGCGCGGGCGCGTCTGGAAAAGCTTGAATTCCACAATGTCGAGGTCATGGTCGGTGATGGATACGCGGTGCCGCCAAATCTCGGCGAGTTCGATCGGATCATCGTTACGGCCGCGATGCCGGAGATTCCGGCCTCGCTGCGGGCGCGTTTGGGCGAGGGCGGCATTCTGATCGCGCCGATCGGACCGGCCGCCGGCACTCAGAAACTAGTCCGTGTCACACGGTCCGGCGGCCGCGATATCAGCAAAGAGCTGCTTGATGTGCGTTTCGTGCCGGCACTGTCCGGCCTCGCCAGAGAACTCTAACGACGTCGCCTCGAAGGCTCGCGATTTATCCGCAGGGTTAAAGGGCAGGGTTAAAGGGTTGGTAACGCGGGCGGTGTTTACTCAATACGTAGTTTGTCGCGTATGAGTGAGTAACAATGTCCGGCATAGTCGAGTTGCTTTCTTCCCGTCGTGCGCCGCAGGCCGCGATCCTGGCGATGATGTCCTTCGCCTTCTCCGGCTGTAGCGCGGATATGCAGACGCGGTTGTCTCAGGACAATCTGTCGAACCCCTTCGGGCAACGCGAAGCCACGGGAACGGTGCAGCGCCAAGCCCCGCAGAGCTACAATGGCGGCCAGTCTTACGGCGGCGGCTCGTCCGGCAATCAGCAGCCGCGCGAGTTGCCGCAGTATCAGCGCCCGCAATATTCGCAGGCGCCGCAGTATCAGTCGCAGCCTCTGCCGCCGCCGATCGCGCCGGCGCAGTCTTATCCGGTGACCCAGGCACAGCCCTCCGCCACGTCGGGCGGCGGTCGCGGCGTCGCATCCTATACGCCGCCAAACCGCGCGCCGATCGAGACCACGGCGTCCACCGCGCCACGTTCGGTCGCGGCGACGAACGGTCTGGCCCGTGACGGCGGCACCAGCATCATCGTTGGCACCAGTGATACGTTGGACGGTCTGTCGAAGCGCTACAACGTTTCGACGGCGGCGATTCTTCAGGCGAACGGCTACAAAGGTCCGCGCGCGTTGTCGCCTGGCCAGTCACTGATCATCCCGCGCCAGAGCGTTGCCGCGGCTCCTGCTGCCGCGCCGGCGCCCGCCGCCGCGCCGAAGCCGGTGGCATCGGTCATGACCACTCCGGCAAGCACGCATGTCGTCAATCGCGGCGACACGCTGATGAGCGTCGCTCGCGCGAACAAAGTCAGTGTGGCCGATCTGGCCCGCGCGAATAAACTGCCAGCTAATTCATCGCTCAAGCTCGGCTCGCGTCTGGCTGTGCCCGGCACCAAGTCCGTCGTCGCCACGGCTCCTGGGCCGGCACCTCTCGCAGCGCCCGTTGCGGTGGCAGCCGCTCCGGTCGCGACCCGCGTCGCGGCTGCTGTACCGGAGCCCGTGCAGAAGGTGCGCATGGCCACGACCACCACGCCCCCGGACGTCGCAGCCGCGGCGCCCGAGTCGCCTGTCAAGGCAGCCGAAGCTACCGGCGCCTTGCCGACGTTCCGCTGGCCGGTGCGCGGTCGCGTCATCACCACCTACGGCGCGAAGACCAATGGCAAGGCCAATGACGGTATCAACGTGGCGGTGCCCGAAGGCACGCCAGTGAAAGCCGCCGAAGATGGCGTCGTCGCTTACTCCGGCAACGAGCTGAAAGGCTACGGCAACCTCATTCTGGTCCGGCATTCCAACGGCTATGTCACCGCCTATGCCCACGCCAGCGAGTTGATGGTGAAGCGCGGCGAGACGATCAAGCGCGGCCAGATCATTGCAAAGTCGGGGCAGTCCGGCGAAGTGGGCTCACCGCAATTGCACTTCGAAATCCGCAAGGGTTCGTCGCCGGTCGATCCGCTGTCGTTCTTGAACGGGGCGTAAGCCATAGCACTGGCGCGCCGCCCTCGCGGAGCATGACGTCGATGATGGAGCGCCTGAGTGCGCTCCATCAGCATTCTGCAGCTTATTTCCCCGCCAGCCGCACGCCCATGCGGCCCGCGAGATCCTGGGTGAACTGCCACGCCACGCGGCCTGAGCGTGAGCCGCGCGTTGTCGACCATTCGAGCGCATCTCGCACCAATTCCGGCTCGTCGAGTGCGATCCCGAAATGCCGGCAATAGCCACGCACCATGTCGAGATAATCGTCCTGGCTACATTTATGGAAGCCGAGCCAGAGCCCGAAACGATCCGACAACGAGACTTTTTCTTCGACCGCTTCGCCCGGATTGATCGATGTCGAGCGTTCGTTCTCGATCATGTCGCGCGCCAGCAAATGGCGACGGTTGGATGTCGCATACAGGATGACGTTATCGGGGCGGCCTTCGATGCCGCCCTCGAGTACCGCCTTCAGCGATTTGTAGGACGCGTCGTTGCCGTCGAACGACAGGTCGTCGCAGAACACGATGAACAGGAAGTCCGACGCGCGAAGCTGCGTCATCAGGAGCGGCAGCGTCTCGATATCCTCGCGATGAATCTCGATCAACTTCAGCCGGCCATTCACATCCGGTCGCTTGTTGACCGAGGCATGCGCGGCCTTCACCAACGAGGACTTGCCCATACCGCGCGCGCCCCATAGCAGCGCGTTGTTGGCGGGCAGGCCCCTGGCGAAGCGTTCGGTGTTGTCGATCAGCATGTCGCGCATCCGTTCGATACCCTTCAACAGCTCAAGATCGACGCGGCTGACGCGCGACACGCCGACGAGCCGGCCGTCCGGATGCCAGACGAAGGCCTCGGCGGCTTTCAGGGAATCGGTCGCGTCGGGTTTGGCGGCGCGGGCCGACAAATGCGCGGCAATCGATTCCAGCGCACGCGCGATCCGCGCCTGGTCGCTCTCCATCGGGGCTTGTCGCGGACGTTTTGCCGCGGCTGACTTGGCCGTGCGGCTTGCCGGCCTTGACGTCTTGGCGGGTTTGCGAAGGCCGGTTTTGCTGGGCTTTTTCGACATGATCAGAGTTCCTTTGAAGGCACTCCTAGCGAGCCCGCGCGCGGCCTGCAAGCCAGGCGGTATGGCCGTTCCGTAACATTGCAATTGAGACCGCGGCCGCTATAGTCCCGCCGAATTTGCCGAAACGGCCCCGCGATCGCCGCGGTTTGCCTGTTCGCCCCATATCTTCGTCTCTTCCTCTTAAGGATACCTCGAATGCTGATCACTCCCGCGTTTGCCCAGGCCGCGGCCGGCGGCGATACAAACAGCATGCTGATGTCGCTGCTGCCGTTCGCGCTGATCTTCGTCATTATGTACTTTCTGATCCTGCGTCCGCAGCAGAAGAAGGTGAAGGACCACGCCGAACTGGTGAAGAACATCCGCCGTGGCGACACCGTCGTCACCACCGGCGGCCTCGTCGGCAAGGTCACAAAGGTCGTCGATGATGACCAGATCGAATTCGAAGTCGCGGATGGCGTCCGCGTCCGTCAGATGCGCCAGATGATCTCAGGCGTCCGCACCAAGGGCGAGCCCGCCAAGGACAAGCCCGAGAAGGCGGACAAGACGGAGCCAGCGGCGAAGGAGCCGCTCAAGGTTGTGTCGAAGGACGAGTCCTCATCGACCTGATGTCTTCGACGCCTTCGCGCGTCGTTGCATCCGAATGCGAGACGACCAAATTTTCGGAATCGCGTGCCGCTGGCTGCGATTCGTTTTTTCTGACGGATCAACTCGATGTTGTATTTCACGCGGTGGAAGGCGCTGGCGGTCATTCTGACCGCTCTCGTGGTCTGCCTGTGCGCGGTTCCGAATTTCTTCCCAGAGGCGACCGTCAAGACCTGGCCGAAATGGGCGCAGCGCCATCTCGTTCTCGGCCTCGATTTGCAGGGTGGCTCTCACATCCTGCTCGAAGTCGATGCGAACTCGGTCAAGAAAGACAAACTCGATCAGGTACGCGATGACGTTCGCCGCACGCTGCGTGACGCCAAGATCGGCTACACCGGCCTTGCCGTGCGCGTGGATGGCGTCGAAGTTCGCGTCAAGGATACCGACACCCAAGCCGCGCTGACCAAGCTGCGTGAGCTCTCGCAACCGCTGGGCGGCCTGATGGGCAGCAGCGGCGCACGCAGCCTCGATGTCGCGGATGCCGGTGGCGGGCTGATCCGCATGAACGTGCCGCAGGCCGCGATCACCGAACGCGTTCGTCAATCCGTCGAGCAATCGATCCAGATCGTGGAGCGCCGCGTCAACGAACTCGGCACAGTCGAGCCGCTGATCCAACGTCAGGGGCTCGACCGCATTCTTGTCCAGGTGCCCGGGTTGCAAGATCCGACGCGGCTGAAGGAGCTGCTCGGCAAGACCGCGAAACTCGATTTCCGCATGGTCGATTCCACGGTGCCGGCGGATCAGGCCGTGCAGGGCCGGGTGCCGCCGGATAGTGAGCTGTTGCAAAGCTCGCAGTCGCCGAAGGTGCCCTACGTCATCAAGAAACAGGTGCTGGTCTCCGGCGCCGATCTCACCGACGCGCAGCCCGGCTTCGACCAGCGCACCAGCGAGCCGATCGTTTCGTTCCGCTTCAACAGCTCCGGTGCGCGTAAATTCTCGGTGGCGACGCAGGAGAACGTCGGCCAGCCCTTCGCGATCGTGCTCGACAACGAGGTGGTTTCGGCTCCGGTTATTCGTGAGCCGATCACCGGTGGCTCCGGCCAGATCTCCGGCGGCTTCACCGTGCAACAGGCCAACGATCTGTCGATCCTGCTGCGCGCCGGCGCGCTGCCCGCGCCGCTGACCATCATCGAAGAGCGTACCGTGGGTCCGGGTCTCGGTCAGGATTCGATCGAGAAGGGCGAACTCGCGGCCTATGTCGGTTCGATCCTCGTCATCGTCTTTATGCTGCTGACCTACCGGCTGTTCGGCGTGTTCGCCAACATCGCGGTCGCCATCAACGTCGCGATGATCTTCGGCGTCCTGTCCTTGCTCAACGCGACGCTGACGCTGCCCGGCATCGCCGGCATCGTCCTGACCGTCGGCATCGCCGTGGATTCGAACGTGCTGATCTACGAGCGCATTCGCGAGGAATTGCGCGCCGGCCGCACCGCGATCTCGGCGATCGACGCCGGCTTCAAACGCGCGCTCGCGACAATTCTGGATTCCAACATCACGACCTTCATCGCCGCCGCGGTGCTGTTCTATATCGGCACAGGTCCGGTGCGCGGCTTCGCCG
>JAQGJY010000091.1 GCA_028290325.1 Tardiphaga sp. | reverse complement strand
AGCCCGATGTCCTTGCCGTCGCCATGAATGCGCTCGCGATCGGCCTGCTCGGTCTTGTCGGCATCCTTGATGACGGCAGCCTGCTGCTCGCGCTCGCTATCTTTACGCGGCGGCTCACTTTCGATATCGCGGGATGTTGTCGGCGGCATTTTCGATGACATGGCGGCGCCCTCCATCGCATCAACGCCGTCGTCGCTTGGTCGTTCAATCGCGAACCGCAAAGGACTCGACCGATGGCCCAATCCAGCCGCATGCCCGCATCGATCGTCGCGCTATCGACCGTGGCGTCATCGCTGCTGACGATCGAGACGAGGGGCGCGGGCTTCACCGACATCACGCGCGAGGTCGCGGCGTTTCTACGTGAGGTGTCCGCGCGTGAAGGCGCCGTCACGGCATTCATCCGGCACACGTCCGCGTCGCTGACGATTCAGGAGAACGCTGATCCCGACGTGCTGGTCGATCTGATGACGGCGCTCGATCGTCTCGCGCCGCGCGATGGCGGCTGGGTGCATGATTCGGAAGGGCCGGACGACATGCCCGGCCACATCCGCACGATGCTGACGGCAACCGCGTTGCAGGTGCCGGTGCTGTCCGGCGCGATGGCGCTCGGGACATGGCAGGGCATCTATCTCATCGAGCACCGCGCGCGGCCGCATCGGCGCGAAATCGTGTTGCAGTTTGTCGGGGCAGTCGAAGGCTGAGTGACGGCAGCGGCCATTGTCTGGTTGTCTGTCATACGCCAAACAAAACCGGCCGCGGATCGCTCCGCGGCCGGTTTCTAGTGAAGTGACCTAGATCGAGATCAGTTCTTGCTGATATCGACGTCCTTGGTCTCCGGCAGGAAGATCAGGCCGATGACCACGGTAATCGCCGCGAAGATGATCGGATACCAGAGCCCGGCATAGATATCGCCGGTCGTGGCCACGATCGCGAACGCGGTTGCCGGCAGCAGGCCGCCAAACCAGCCGTTGCCGATGTGATAGGGCAGCGACATCGAGGTGTAGCGAATGCGGGTCGGGAACAGCTCGACCAGCATGGCCGCGATCGGTCCGTAGACCATCGTGACGAACAGCACGAGGACGAACAGCAACCCGATCACCGCCGCGACCTGCGGACGGAAGATGTCGAACGGATGCGCCATCTTCACGATCTGCGCATCGCCCGCTTTCGGATAGCCCGCCGCCTGCACCGCCGCCAACACCGCCGGATTGGAGGACTTGGCGTCGGTATAGGTAACGTCCTTGCCGTTCACCCGGACCGCCACCGGCGTGCCGGCCGGCGCCGTTGCCGTCGAGTACTTCACCGACTGCTGCGCGAGATAGGCCCGCGCCGTATCGCAAGGCTGAGTGAAGACGCGGGTGCCGACCGGGTTGAACAGGTCGCCGCACTTCGCGGGATCGGCGACAACCTCGACCTTGACGGTTTCGATCGCCTTTTCCAGCGTCGGGTTGGCGTTCGTCGTAATCATCTTGAAGATCGGGAAGAACGTCAGCGCCGCGATCAGGCAGCCCGCGAGAATGATCGGCTTGCGGCCGATTTTGTCGGAGAGCGCGCCGAAGACGACGAAGAAGCCGGTACCTAATAACAGCGACCAAGCGATCAGCAGGTTCGCGGTGTAGCCATCGACCTTGAGGATCGATTGCATGAAGAACAGCGCGTAGAACTGGCCGGTGTACCAGACCACGCCCTGACCCATGACGCCGCCGAGCAGCGCGATCAAGACGATCTTGGCATTGCTCCAGTTGCCGAAAGCCTCCGACAGCGGCGCCTTCGAGGTCTTGCCCTCGTCCTTCATCTTCTGGAAGACCGGCGATTCGTTCAGGCGCAGACGGATCCAGACCGAGATGCCGAGCAGCACCACCGAGACCAGGAACGGAACGCGCCAGCCCCAGGCTGCGAATTCAGGTTCGCCGAGGATCGAACGGGTGGCCAAAATCACGATCAGCGACAGGAACAGACCAAGCGTCGCCGTGGTCTGAATGAACGACGTGTAGTAGCCGCGTTTGCCCTGTGGGGCGTGCTCCGCCACATAGGTCGCCGCACCGCCATACTCGCCGCCGAGCGCCAGACCCTGCAACAGCCGCAGGCCGATCAGGATGATCGGGGCCGCGATGCCGATGGTGGCCGCGTTGGGCAGAATGCCGACGATGAAGGTCGAAAGACCCATGATGAGGATGGTGACGAGGAAGGTGTATTTGCGGCCGACGATATCGCCGACGCGGCCGAACACGATGGCGCCGAACGGGCGAACGATGAAGCCGGCGGCGAAGGCCAGCAGCGCGAAGATGTCTTGCGTCGCTTTGGTGAACATGGGGTCTTTGGTGACGGGATCGATGACGCCAAAGAATTGCGAGCCGATGATGCCGGCCAGCGAGCCGAACAGATAGAAGTCGTACCACTCGAAGACCGTGCCGAGCGACGAAGCGAGAATGACGAACCGTTCGTCCTTCGTCATCCCGCCGGTTCTTGCCGGTGTTGCAGCCATCGTGGACATGTTGAATCGCTCCCCAGGATTCGGTGACGGGCCTTCACGAAGACACGTCGTTGCTGAATGATGATGCGCCCGCTTCTGCCGTCGGTTGGACGCACGAATTCCGGCGGCAACGTACATCGCGATGAAACCCGCCCCAATACGACTTTCGGCTCCCCCGGCGGATCGCCGGTGTGCTCCGTCCCGCATCGGGGCGGGCAATCATCGGCCCGGCAGCGGATTAACTCTGGGCAGGCAGCGCGATTGCGCACTTGCATCGCATGGTGCATCAGAGGACTGTTGCGTTACGGATACACCCTTCGTCCGGCCGATGCTGGCCGGCGCGCTTCGCAAGGATGCAATGAGCGTTTCATCGACCGCTGCGCCGACCCGCCTCGTCATCGCCGACGACCATCCGCTGTTTCGCGGCGCTTTGCGTCAAGCGGTGGCCAGCGTGCTGCCGTCAGCCGCCATCGACGAGGCCGGCACGTTCGACGAGCTGACCGCCGCCCTGGAGCGCGATGCCGACGTCGATCTGGTGTTGCTCGATCTGTCGATGCCGGGCATCTCCGGATTTTCCGGGCTGATCTATTTGCGCGCGCAATATCCCGCCATCCCGGTGGTGATCGTATCCGCCAGCGACGATGCCGGCACGATCCGGCGCTCGCTCGATTTCGGCGCGGCGGGCTTCATTCCGAAACGCTTCGGCGTCGATACGCTCGGCGATGCGTTGCTGAAAGTGATGGCCGGTGACGTCTGGATACCCGCCGACATCGATTTCGCGGCCGCCGCCGATCCCGAGATGACGAAATTGCGCGACCGGCTGGTGACGCTGACGCCGCAGCAGGTTCGCGTGTTGATGATGTTGTCGGAAGGTCTGCTCAACAAGCAGATCGCATATGAGCTGTCGGTATCGGAAGCCACCATCAAGGCACATGTCTCGGCGATCCTGCAAAAGCTCGGCGTCGAAAGTCGCACGCAGGCCGTGATCGCGGCGGCGAAGATTTCCGGCGATCAGTGGAAGACGGGCGAATAGGCCCTATTCCGCCGCCGCCATCTGCCGGGTTCGCCACTGCCCGATCAAGGCGCGCAGCGAAGCCGGCTTCACCGGCTTGTTCAGCACCGCCACCGTTGCCTGCCGCGCGGCATCGCGGACGTTCGGACTGCGATCGGCGGTGATCAGCACCGCCGGGATGTCCGCGCCGAAATTGCGGCGGATCTCCTTGATGGCGGCGATGCCGTTGCCGCGATCAAGATGGTAGTCGACCAGCAATCCGGTGATGCGCCGCCCGGCCGCCACGGCTTCGGCGATCGCGGCCGCCGCCGTTTTCGGATCGGCCACAGCGATCACGTCGGCGTCCCAGGAGCACAGCAGCGTCCGCATGCCGTCCAGAATCGCGGCGTCGTTCTCGATGCAGACGATGAGCGTGCCGGCCATCGAGGCTTTCGACAGCGGTGTCGCGGTCGTCACCGCCGCGGTGTGGTTGACGGCGGCGGCGACCGGCACCGTGACGGAGAAAAACGAGCCGCCGCCGCGATTGGAATCCAGCGCGATGTCATGCCCGAGCACATGCGCCAGCCGCTGCACGATCGACAGCCCGAGCCCGAGGCCGCGCGCGATCCGCGCGCCCTGTTCGAGCCGATGGAACTCCTTGAAAATTTCGCCGCGCTTTTGCACGGGAATGCCGACCCCGGTATCGAACACACCGATCTGGAGCGACGCGCCGCGCCGGCGGCATCCGACCAGCACGCGGCCCCGCGGGGTGTATTTGATCGCGTTCGAGATCAGGTTCTGCAGCAGCCGTCGCAGCAGCAGGCGATCCGACTCGACCGGTAGCGACGACGGCACAAAAACCAACGCGACGCCGCGGGCGCGCGCGATTGGCGCATATTCGATTTCGAGCGAGCGCATCAGGTCGCCGACGCGAAAGCGTGAGACCGACGGCGTCATGGCGCCGGCATCGAGTCGCGAAATATCCAGCAGCGCGCCGAGGATTTCCTCGATGGCTTCCAGCGAGTCGTCGATGTTCTCGACGAGCCGCGCGTCCTCGCCGCCGCTCTGGCGCTCGACAAGGCTGGTCACGTAGAGTCGCGCCGCATTCAGCGGTTGCAGGATGTCGTGGCTGGCGGCCGCAAGAAACCGCGTCTTCGAAATGTTGGCATCCTCCGCCGTGCTCTTGGCCGCCGCCAATTCGGTGTTGAGCAGCGTCAATTGTTCGGTGCGATCGCGGACCCGCTTTTCCAGCGTCGCGTTGGCGCGCTCCAGCGCCTCGGCCGCCTCGAAGGACGGCGTGACATCCGAGAAGGTGATGACAAGCCCGCCATCCGGCATCCGGTTGGCGCGGACCTCGATCACCAGGTGCCGGTCGGGCAATCGTTCGAGATACGGCACGCCTTCGGTGGTGTAGGCGGTCAGACGCATCTGCGTCATCTCTTCGGCCGAGTTGAACAGAGGCGGCGTCCGCGCGCCGAGGAACTCGAGAATCTCGAGCAGCGGGACGCCGATCTGAACGATCTGCGGCGGCAGCGCCAGAATCTCGCTGAACTGCCGGTTCGAGCAGATCAGTTGCAGATCGGGATCGAACACCGCGATGCCCTGCCGCACATGATTGAGCGCGGTCTGCAACATCTCGCGATTGAAATGCAAGGCGGCGTGCGAATCGTCCAGCAGCTTCAGCGCCGCCTTCGCCGACACCGTGCGCTTGCGCAGCAGCAGCGACATCACCAGGCGCGACGACGCCGCCCCGATCGACGACGCGATCAGATGCTCGGCGTGACGCAGCAATTCGAAATCCGCCGGCGCCTGCGGCTCCAGGTTGAGGCCATGGCTGAGCGCGAAGGAATCGAACGACTCGCGCGCGCGATCCTCGCCGAGATATTGCGCGACGGTGCCGAGAATGTCCTGCACCGTCACGGTCGAGCGCCAGCGCCGGAACGCCGGATTCATCGGCGCCAATTCGATCGGCGCGAACACTTCGGCTTGCAGGCGCTCGATCGACGACGGCTCACGCAGCAGCGACAGCACGATATAGCTGATGATATTGAGCGACAGGCTCCACAATACGCCGTGCATCAGCGGCGGCAGGTCGGTGTAGAGCAAATCCTGCGGCCGCAACCATTCCATCCCGAACGGCCCGTGTTGCAGAAACAGCAGGCCGCTGGTCGAGCTGTCAAGGAAGCTTGGGATGAACAGCGTGTAGGCCCACACGACGAAGCCGACCAGCATGCCGCCGATCGCACCGCGCGCCGTCGCGCGCCGCCACAGCAGGCCGCCGAAGAACGCCGGCGCGAATTGCGCGATCGCCGCGAATGACAACAGGCCGATCGCGGCGAGCTGGGTGTTGCCGAGCGCGAGGTAATACAGATAGGCCATCGCCATGATCGCGATGATCGCCAGACGTCGCACCTGCAACAGAAAATTGCCGAAATCGCGCTGGCCGGCGCGCGCCTCCGGGCTGCGCGCCAGCACCAGCGGCACGACCAGATCGTTCGACACCATGATCGCGAGCGCGACGCATTCGACGATCACCATCGCGGTGGCGGCGGACAGGCCACCGATAAACACCAGGACGCTGATGGAGACGGCGCCGGACGAAATCGGCAGCGCCAGCACGAACATGTCGCTGTCGATCACGCCGAACGGGAAGGTCACCAGACCGGCCAACGCGATCGGAATCACGAACAGATTGATCGCGACGAGATAAAGCGGAAACATCCAGCGGGCGCGGCTGACTTCGTCATCGCTGGAATTCTCGACGACGCTGACGTGAAACTGGCGCGGCAGCAGCATGATGGCGCAGAACGACAGCAGCACCATCGTCAGGAAATTTCCCAGCGACGGCGTGTAGTTGATCGTCCGCAACGCTTCCGGCGTCTTCATGGCGCGATCGATCAGCTCGCCGGGGCTGAACATAAAGAACGTCACGAACAGCCCGGCGGCGATGAAGGCGATCAGCTTGACGATGGTTTCGGTCGCGACCGCCAGCATCAGGCCGTGCTGGTGCTCGGTGGCGCTGGTCTGGCGGGTGCCGAACAAGATCGCGAACGCCGCCATCGCGCAGGTGACGACCAGCGCCATGTCGCCGACCAGCGGAATCTTGGTCATCGGCGAATCGTCGCCCAAAATGGTTTCCAGCGACGAGGCCAATGCCTTCAGTTGCAGCGCGATATAGGGCACCGACCCGATGATGGCGATGACGGCGACGGTCGCCGCGACGGCCTGGCTCTTGCCGTAGCGCGCCGCAATGAAATCCGCGATCGAGGTGATGTTCTGGGTTTTCGCCAGATGGATCACGCGGCGCAGCAGCGGCGTGCAGAATGCGATCATCAGCACCGGGCCGATATAGATCGCAATGAAATCCATGCTGGTGCGGCTGGCGAAACCGACCGAGCCGAAGAAGGTCCAGGAGGTGCAATAAATCGCCAGCGACAGTGGATAGATCAGCACGCCGGCGCGGCTGCGCTGGGCCTGCGTCAGCCGGTCGCCATAACTGGCGATCAGAAACAGACATCCGATATAGCCGAACGCGGCCGCAACCACGCCCCAGTCGTGCAGCATCGCGCTCTGCCCCTTTCTGTCGCAGAAACCTAGCGCGTCGAAGCGGGCTGTGCGAGGGGCTTATGAGCTGACGATGCGGGCCGCGTTACTCAGCCGCCAGCGATTTCGCCTGCAATGGCAAGCCGAGACGATCCCAGACCTGCAACAAAGCCTCGGCCAGCGCGTCGATCAGCCCGTCGTCATGATAGGGCGACGGCGTGATGCGGAGCCGTTCCTCGCCCTTGGCGACGGTCGGGTAATTGATCGGCTGGATGTAGATGCCGTGCTCTTCGAGCAGCATGTCGGACGCCTGCTTGCAGCGCTCGGGATCGCCGACGAACAGCGGCACGATATGCGTGTCGCTGGACATAACCGGCAGACCGGCCGCGTTGAGGATCGCCTTGACGCGGGCGGCGCGGTCCTGGTGCCGGGCGCGCTCCCACTGCGACACCTTGAGATGCTTGATCGCCGCCGTCGCGGCCGAGCAGATCGCCGGCGGCAGCGCGGTGGTGAAGATGAATCCCGGCGCATAGGAGCGCACGGCGTCGATGATGTCGGCGCTGCCGGCGATGTAGCCGCCGAGGCAACCAAACGCCTTCGCCAGCGTGCCCTCAAGAATATCGATGCGGTGCATGACGCCGTCGCGCTCGGCGATGCCGCCGCCGCGCGGGCCATACATGCCGACCGCATGGACCTCGTCCACGTAGGTCATCGCGTTATATCGTTCAGCGAGGTCGCAGATCGTCGCCAGCGGCGCGATATCGCCGTCCATCGAATACAGGCTCTCGCAGGCGATCAGCTTCGGCCGGTCGTTGCCCGCCGCGCGCAGCAGCTCCTCGAGATGCGCCATGTCGTTGTGGCGGAACAATTGCCGCTCGCAGCCGGATTGGCGAATGCCCTCGATCATCGAATTATGATTCAGCGCGTCCGACAGGATCAGACAGTCGGGGATCAGTTTGCCGATCGTCGATATGCCGGTCTGGTTCGAGACATAGCCCGAGGTAAACAACAGCGCGGCGGCCTTGCCGTGCAGGTCGGCGAGTTCGTTTTCGAGTTGCACCAGCGGGTGGTGCGTGCCGGCGATGTTGCGGGTGCCGCCGGCGCCGGTGCCGACCCGGGTGGCGGTCTCGACCATCGCGCCGATCACCTTCGGGTGCTGGCCCATGCCGAGATAATCGTTCGAACACCAGATCACGACATCGCGCGGCCCTTGCGGGCAATGCCAGACGGCATGCGGAAACCGGCCGGCGATACGTTCGAGATCGGCGAAAACGCGATAGCGGCGCTCGTCATGCAGCCGCGACAGGGCATCCGAGAAGAACTTGCTGTATTCCATTACCAACGCCTGAAGTTGAGGTCAGGACGCGCCGCAGGGAGGCCGCCGGCCAAAGCGCGTGGTGTCCGGGCGTTTTAGAGCGTTTCCAACCTGGCTGTCGAGGCGCAATTTGGTCATTACGGCCATTCCATTGCGGGCCTTGCCGCCGGCCCGCGCGACCCTGAGCGAACTTTTAACCCTATATCGCGACCGCTCACCACTCCTAAGCGAGTGGCATGTAACTTGGACATCAGAAGGAGACCACCACCGATCTGTCCGACGATGCGCGCAAGCTGCGCCGAAAAGAGACACCGATGACCAATAACGGCACATCCGTCCCCGCCGCGTTCTCGGCCACTTCCGCATCCGAGCGGATCGACTGGGTCGATTACGCCAAGGGCATCTGCATCGTCATGGTGGTGATGATGCATTCGGTGTTGGGGACCGAGCTGGCCGCCGGCCAGACCGGCTTCATGCATCACGTCGTCGAATTCGCCAAACCGTTCCGGATGCCGGATTTCTTCCTGATCTCCGGCCTGTTCCTGTCGCGCGTCATCGATCGCGACTGGCGCACCTATCTCGACCGCAAGGTCGTCCACTTCGTCTATTTCTACCTGCTGTGGGTGACGATCCAGTTCGGTTTCAAGGCGCCCGGTATCGCCGCCGAGATCGGCTGGAGCCGCGCCGGCCTGCTGTATCTGCAATCCTTCATCGAGCCATTCGGCACGTTGTGGTTCATCTACCTGCTGCCGGTGTTCTTCGTCGTGACCAAGCTGACGCGCGGGCTGCCGCCACTGGCCATTCTCGGCGGCGCGATCGCGCTGGAAACGATGCGGATTTCGACCGGCTGGACCGCGATCGATGAATTCGCGTCGCGTTTCGTTTATTTTTATGTCGGCTACCTGTTCGCTGCCCAGGTCTTCGCGCTCTCGGATCGCGCGCGCTCCCGCCCGGTGCTGACGCTGGTCGGCATCGCGGCATGGGCGCTGATCAACGGCGCGCTGGTTGTCGCGGGTCTCAGCGAGTGGCCGCTGATGTCGCTGGCGCTCGGCTTCGCCGGCGCCGTCGCGATCATCGTCGCCGGCACATTGCTGGCGCGGGCCAATTGGCTTGGCGTGCTGCGCTTCTGCGGCGAGCATTCGATCGTGATCTATCTGGCGTTCTTCCTGCCGATGGCGACCGCGCGGACGTTGCTGGTCAAAACCGGGGTCATTCCCGACGTCGGCGTGATGGCGCTGCTGGTGACGATCGCCGGCGTCACCGGCGCGCTGGCGATGTGGTGGGTCGCCAAACGGGTCGGCGCGAACTTCCTGTTCGACCGTCCGGCGGCGTTCTGGATCGCGCCGGCCAAGCCACGCCGGGCGTTGCAGGCGGCGGAGTAGCGCGGGCCGGATAAGGCATCGCGCCGCAACGGATGATGCCGTCCTCGCCGGCCTCGATCCGGTGATCATCAATCGCCAGAGTCATTTCAAGCGGATGGATTGCCGTGTCGAGCCCGGCAATGACGGCTTACCTCGAGGCAACGGCGTGAGGCGTCAGGCGCCCGGCTCCAGCTTCACGCCATCCTTCATCGCCTCGATCTTCTCGCGGAATCCTTCGGCATCGCCGAAATCCGCGAAGCCGACATAATGCGGATGCGGGCCGAGCATCCGCCGCGCGTGCTTGATCGGACACCAATAGACTTCGGTGCGCGCCGCGACCTCGCGCGCGAAGGCAATGACGCCATTGCCATAGGAACAGTAAGCACAGTTCACCTTCTCGATGATGTTGAGATAGGCCAGGTGATGCCGGTCGAAGACCAGGTAATCGCCACGACGCACCTTCGGGATCTTGTAGATCGGAAAGCAGATCGCCTGATAGGCCATCACGAACACGTCGAGCAGCACGAAGGGGATGATCAGCGAATAGATCAATGGCGCCGTGATGACGATCAGCGGATTCGCCTTCAGCAGATAATGCGACGCTTTGGTTCGGATCGCGCGCTGGAGCGCCTCGACATCATGCTCGAAGACGACCTTGCGGCGCTCGAAGTGAAACCGCAACGCCTCGCGCCGTTTGGCCAATTCCGCCTCGATGTCACGTTCGATCTCACGCATCCGTTGCGTCAGCGCGTCCAGTTGCGTCGTCATCGGCAAAATTCCTGTGGTCCGGCAGCGCACAGTTCATGAATGCGGAAGCGATGCAAGTTGCGTTCTGGTGAGCCAGAGGAGGGTCGCCATTTCGCACCAGACGTCCTAGATTAGCGGGATGTCGAACAGCTCCGAAACCTCCGCCACCACCGCTCAGACCGCGCCGAAAAAAGGCGATCACGTTTTTCTGGTCGATGGCTCGTCCTACATCTTCCGCGCCTATCACGCGCTGCCGCCGCTGAACCGCAAATCCGACGGCTTGCAGGTCAACGCGGTGCTCGGTTTCTGCAACATGCTGTGGAAGCTGATGCGCGATATGCCCCAGGACGATCGGCCGACCCATCTGGCGATCATCTTCGACAAGAGCGAAAAGACCTTTCGGAACAATCTCTACGCTGAGTACAAGGCGCATCGGCCGCCCGCGCCGGACGATCTCATTCCGCAGTTCGCGCTGATCCGCGAGGCCGTCCGCGCCTTCGATCTGCCCTGCATCGAGCAGATCGGCTTCGAGGCCGACGATCTGATCGCGACCTATGTCAAGCAGGCCTGCGAGCGCGGCGCCACCGCAACCATCGTGTCGTCCGACAAGGATCTGATGCAGCTCGTGACCGATTGCGTCACGATGTACGACACGATGAAGGACAAGCGCATCGGCGTCGCCGAGGTGATTGGGAAATTCGGCGTGCCGCCGGACAAGGTCGTCGAGGTGCAGGCGCTGATCGGCGATTCGGTCGACAATGTTCCCGGCGTGCCTGGCATTGGACCCAAGGCCGCAAGCACATTGATTGGTGAGCTCGGTTCTCTGGAGCGAATCCTCTCGGCGGAGGCAAACCCTGAAACAATCGAGGACATCCTCAAGTCAAAGCTGGTCGATATCGAAAACAGGATCGCTGCAATTGCCGGCGAGGCGGTGAAGCCGAGTTCGGCCGCGCAGGTCGGAAAGATTCTGGAAGTCAGGTTCGGAGAGACGAACTTGACCAAGGATAAAAAGGGCAGCCCGACCGCCGATACCGAAACGATCGAGCGGCTCGCCGCCGCGGGCAATGAATTTTGCGCGTTGATCCTGCGCGCTCGAAACCTGTCGCGGGTCATCGGCGGCACGGTCGCCAAGATCGTCGCCAACAAAAAACTCGCTGAAATCTCGCGGCAACTGGTGTTGCTCGACGACAAGGTCGCGCTCGATGTTCCGCTCGATGATCTTGCGGTGCACGAGCCGGACGCGCGCAAATTGATCGCGTTCCTGAAGGGCATGGAATTCACCACGCTGACCCGGCGGGTCGCTGAGTACGCGCATATCGATGTGGCGGATGTTGAGGCTTCACCTCCCCCCCTGAGGGGGAGGTCGGACGGCGAAGCCGTTCAGGAGGGGGGTCTGTCCGGTGCCCCCAATCCACCCGCCTCCCTCACCCTCCCCCGCAAGGCGGGAGGGGACGGTCAGCAATCCGGGCAAGCGTGGTCCCCGGCCGCCCTCGCCGCATCCCTCGCCGAGACCGCGCGGACGACGCCGGTCGATCGCGCTGCCTACAAAACCATCCGCACGCGCGCCGATCTCGATGGCTTCATCGCGCGCATCCACGACATTGGCCACGTCGCGGTCGAAGCCAAAGCCGGTGCCGTCGATCAGAAAATCGCGATCGATCCGATGCAGGCCGAGCTCGTCGGGCTGGCTTTGGCGCTCGGGCCGAACGACGCCTGCTACATCCCGCTGGAACACAAGCAATCCGGCGACGCGTCGGGACTGTTCGCCGCTGGTCTGGCGCCGGACCAGATCAAGGCGTCGGACGCGCTGGAGGCGCTGCGTCCGATCCTCGAATCCGAGGGTCTGCTGAAAATCGGTTTCAACATCAAATTCACCGCCGTGCTGCTGGCGCAGCATGGCGTCACGTTGCGCAACGCCGACGACGTGGAATTGATGTCCTACGCGCTCGATGCCGGCCGCAATTCGCATAAGATCGATTCGCTCGCGGCCCAGCATCTCGGCCACGCCACCATGACGTTCAGCGAGCTGATCGGGAGCGGCAAAGGCAAGCTCGCATTCGATCAGGTCGCGATCGACAAGGCCACCGCTTACGCCGCCGAGGACGCCGACGTGATGCTGCGGCTGTGGCGCGTGCTGAAGCCGCGCCTGGTCGCCGAGCGCATGATGACGGTCTATGAGACGCTGGAGCGCCCGCTGATCACCGTGCTGGCGCGGATGGAGCGGCGCGGCATCTCGATCGATCGTCAGGTGCTGTCGAAACTGTCAGCCGATTTCGCCCAGACCGCGGCCCGCCTCGAGGGCGAGATTCGCGAGATCGCCGGCGAGGATCTGAACATCGGCAGTCCGAAGCAGCTGGGCGACGTCTTGTTCGGCAAGATGGGCTTCCCCGGCGGCAAGAAGACCAAGACCGGCGCGTGGTCGACGTCCGCATCGATTCTCGATGAACTGGCCGAAGAGGGTCACGCTTTCCCGCGCAAGATACTCGACTGGCGGCAGGTCTCGAAACTCCGCTCGACCTATACCGACGCGTTGCCGAATTACGTCCATCCGCAGACGCATCGCGTTCACACCACCTATGCGCTGGCCGCGACGACGACCGGACGGCTGTCATCGAACGAACCGAATTTGCAGAACATCCCGGTACGCACGGAGGACGGCCGAAAGATTCGCCGCGCCTTCGTGGCGACGCCCGGCCACAAATTGGTCTCGGCGGATTACTCGCAGATCGAATTGCGCCTGCTGTCCGAAGTCGCCGACGTGCCGGCGTTGCGGACGGCGTTTCAGGACGGCATCGACATCCACGCGATGACGGCATCGGAAATGTTCGGCGTGCCGGTCGCCGGCATGCCGAGCGAAATCCGTCGCCGCGCCAAGGCGATCAATTTCGGCATCATCTACGGCATCTCGGCGTTCGGGCTGGCGAACCAGCTGGGCATTCCGCGCGAGGAGGCCGGCGCTTACATCAAGAAATATTTCGAGCGCTTCCCCGGCATCCGCGCCTATATGGACGCGACGCGGGATTTCTGCCGCGAGCACGGCTATGTCGAAACGCTGTTTGGCCGCAAGTGCCATTACCCGGATATCAAGGCGAGCAATCCGTCGATCCGCGCCTTCAACGAACGCGCGGCGATCAACGCGCGCCTGCAGGGCACCGCCGCCGATATCATCCGCCGCGCCATGGTGCGGATCGAAGATGCCTTGAACGAGAAAAAATTATCGGCGCGGATGCTGTTGCAGGTGCATGACGAACTGATCTTCGAAGTGCCGGACGACGAGGTCGCAGCGACGCTTCCGGTTGTTCAGCACGTCATGCAGGACGCGCCATTTCCGGCGGTGCTGCTGTCGGTGCCGTTGCAGGTCGATGCCCGCGCCGCCGTAAATTGGGACGAGGCGCACTGAAGGCGCCGCGCTGCGTGGCGGGCTAATCCAGTTCTCTCGCCTCGCCCTCGGGCAAGTCGAACTCGTAGGTATTCAGCGTCATCGACACCATCGTGTAGTAACCGCACAGGCCGATGACCTCGACCAGGCCCCGCGCGCCGAGCAGGCTCGTCGCTTCGTCGTACAGTGCCTTCGGCACCTGATGGGTCTCGTGCAGCGCGCGCGACACCTCGTAGATCACCTTGCCCTTCGGATCGTCGAAGGTCGGCACGCGGCGATGGCGAATGTCCTCGATGATCGCGATGTCCATGCCGCCGGCCAGCGCGAGCCGCTTATGCGCATACCATTCGTAGTGCGACGTCCAGTGCCGCGCGGTGACAAGGATGGCGATTTCCGACAATTTCGCCGGCATCGACGTGTCGTAGCGCAGAAACGCGCCGAGCCGCGTGGCATGCACCGCCATGTCCGGACTATTGAGCCAGGCCATCATCGGCGGCGGCGGGCTGCCGCGCTTCGAGGCGATCGACTCCTCGTAGGTCGCCCTCTGGCTTGCGTTCATCTCATTGGGCGTCAGCAGCGTCAGGCGCATCCTCGTCGTCCTTTTTGGTGTTTGCAGCTGTCTAGCATGCCGCCCATGCGGACGCGAAGCCGTATTGAATTTCGCTGCGCGGCGGATAAGGTCCGCGGCAACAAGAGCAAATAGGGAAACGCTGATGTCCGACCTCGAGACCTTCCGCTCCGAGACCCGCGCCTGGCTTGAAGCCAATTGTCCGCCGGAGATGCGTAAGCCCGTCGCCGGCGACGAGGACGTGTTCTGGGGCGGCCGCAACACCAAATTCGCGTCGGAGCCGCAGCGGGTCTGGTTCGAGCGGATGCGCGACAAGGGCTGGACCGTGCCGGACTGGCCCACCGAGTATGGCGGTGGCGGCCTCGATGGCGCCCAGCACAAGGTGCTCCGCGAAGAGATGGCGCGGATATCCGCGCGACCGCCGCTGTCGAGTTTCGGCATCTGGATGCTCGGGCCGGCCTTGCTGAAATACGGCACCGAGGCGCAGAAGAAAGAATATCTGCCGCAGATCGCGGCCGGCAAGATCCGCTGGTGTCAGGGCTATTCCGAGCCCAATGCCGGCTCCGACCTGGCCTCGATCCAGACCCGCGCCGAAAGCGACGGCGATCATTACGTCATCAATGGTCAGAAGATCTGGACGTCCTACGCCAACTACGCCGACTGGATTTTCTGTCTGGTCCGCACCGATCCGCAGGCCAAGAAACACGATGGCATCAGCTTCATCCTGTTCGACATGGCCTCGACCGGCGTGACGACGAAGCCGATCCTTTTGATCTCCGGCAAGTCGCCGTTCTGCGAAACGTTCTTTGACAATGTCCGCGTGCCGAAAAGCCACGTCGTCGGCACCGTCAATCGCGGCTGGGATGTCGCGAAATATCTGTTGCAGCACGAGCGCGCGATGATCTCCGATCTCGGCGGCCGTGGCGCGTCGCGGCCGCTTGGGCAGGTCGCGGCCGACTCGGTCGGTCAGGACCAACAGGGCCGGCTCGACGACCCGATGCTGCGCGGCCAGATCGCCACCTTCGACGTCGATGAGGCGGCAATGGCCTGCGCGGCCGAGCGCGCGGTCGATCTCGCCAAAGCCGGTCAGGGTCATCCGGCGTTTTCGTCGGCGATGAAATATTACGGCACCGAGCTCAACAAACGCCGCTACGAAATCCTGATGTCGGCGGGCGGTGTCGATGCGCTGGAATGGGAAAGCGCACGCTCGCAGGACGGCGCGCGCGCCCGCGCCTGGCTGCGCACCAAGGCAAACTCGATCGAAGGCGGCACGTCGGAGGTGATGCTCGGCATCGTCGCCAAACGCATCCTCGATCTGCCGGGCGCGTGAGGCTCTCGCCACGCGCCGTCATTCCGGGACGTCGCCGCGCTTGCGGCGAGTTGCCAAGAGGCGGCCGCGCCCCGGAATGACATCTCCATTTGGTTCTCATCAATTTCAATTTTCGGACACACACCCCATGGCTCTCGTCCTCAACGAAGAACAATCGATGCTGCGCGACAGCGCCCGCGGCTTTATCAGCGACAAGGCCCCGGTCGCGCATTTTCGCAAGCTGCGCGACGATAAGGACGCCACCGGCTTTTCCCGCGACCACTGGAAAACATTCGCCGACATGGGCTTCGCCGGCCTGCTGGTGCCGGAGGATCACGGCGGCAGCGGCCTCGGCTGCGTCGAGGCCGGCATCATCATGGAGGAGATCGGCCGCACATTGATGCCGTCGCCGTTTCTCTCGACAGCGGTGCTGGCGGCATCGGCGCTCAATCGCGGCGGCAGCGCCGGCCAGAAAGCCGAATATCTGCCGAAGATTGCCGAAGGCCGATTGATCGCCGCGCTGGCGATCGACGAAGGCGCGAAACATCGCCCGCTTCACACGGCCTTGAAGGCGGCGCGCGCCGGCAACGGCTTCAAGCTGTCGGGCAACAAGGCCTTCGTCGTCGATGGCCACGTCGCCGACCGGCTGATCGTCGCCGCACGTAGCGCGGGCGCGCCCGGCGAGCGTGAGGGTCTCACCCTGTTCTGGGTCGATGCGAAGACCAAGGGCATCGCGATCGAACGCACCGCGATGCTCGACGCCCATAACGCCGCGCGCATCACCTTCGACAATGTCGAGATCGACGCCGACAGCGTGCTCGGCGAGCTCGACCAGGGCGGCGCCTTACTCGATGCGGTCTTGAATATCGGACGCGGCGCCGTATCCGCCGAACTGGTCGGCGTGTCCGAGGAAGTGTTCGGCCGCACCGTCAGCTATCTCAAGGAGCGCAAGCAGTTCGGTAAACTGATCGGCGAATTTCAGGCGCTACAACATCGCGCCGCGCATCTCTATGTCGAGATCGAGCTCGCCCGCGCCGCCGTGATGAAGGCCCTGCAGAAGCTGGACGAGAATGTTGAGACCGCGGCGCCGGCCGTGGCGGTCGCCAAGGCCAAAGCCGGGACCACCGCGACGCTGGCGGTGCAGGAGGGCGTGCAGATGCATGGCGGCATGGGCATGACCGACCAGTTCGATATCGGCTTCTTCATGAAGCGGGCGCGGGTCTGTCAGGAATTGTTCGGCGACAGCAATTTCCACGCCGATCAGCTGGCCAGGTTGAAGCAGTATTGAGCGCCGCCGTCATTCAAAGCGCGAAGCGCGGCCGCGTCAGCGACGCGGAGACACCTAGCCCCATGGGCCGCGTCGATTGCGTGGCGCCGACACGTCCCAAGGGTTTGCTGGCGCATGGCCCGACCACCCGTCGCGCGGCGGAAGCGGCGCGACGTCGCCGCCCTGCAACGCCAGGCGTTGCAGCGCCGCGACCCGGTTCCGCGTCGCGGGATGCGTCGAGAACAGATTGTCCATCCCCTGCCCGGACAGTGGATTGATGATGAACATGTGCGCGGTCGCCGGCGCGCGCTCCGCGTCCTGGTTCGGGATCTGATGCGCGGCGTCGTC
>JAQGJY010000085.1 GCA_028290325.1 Tardiphaga sp. | reverse complement strand
TGGTGATCTATCTGATCGAGGGCCTGCTGTTTTTGCTGACCGGATTCCAGATGCGACTGCTGATCGAAAAATCCAAGGATTTCGCGATCGGCAACATCCTGATGGCGATCGCATTGGTCTCGGTCCTCGTCGTTGCCGCGCGCTTCATCTGGGTGTTCGCCGCGACCTATCTGCCGCAGCTTCTCAGCAAGCGATCGCACCGGCGCGATCCGCTGCCGGACTGGCGCCTGATCTTCGTGATCGCCTTCACCGGCGTGCGCGGCGCGGTGTCGCTCGCGGCGGCGTTGGCACTGCCCTTCACGATGCCGGACGGCGAGGCGTTTCCCTACCGCGATCTCATTCTGTTCGTCTCCTTCGGCGTCATTCTCATCACGCTGCTTGGCCTCGGCCTCGGCCTGCCGCTGGTCGTCAAATGGCTCGGCATATCCGAGTTCGCTCGCCACGAGGCGGCGGACGATCGCGCGGCCGAGGTCGCGGCCCGGCGCCTGGCGCTGGAGGAAACGCACAAGATTTTCGACGGCATCAAAACGCAAAAGAACCTCTCCGACGAGGTCATCGCCCTGCTCGAGACGCGACACCAAACGCGCGCGCGACAGGTTCATATCTGGCCGAAAGACGGCGTCGAGGATGACGCGACGGCGAGCGCCGAGCTGGTGAGAAAGCTGATCGACACCGAGCGCGGGCATCTGCATCGAATGCTGCGCGACGGCAAGATCACGGACGAGACGCGGCGGCGGATCGAACGCGACCTCGACCTCGAGGAAGCGATCATCACCAACCGCGAGGATATCTGGAAGGCGCGGTAGTCGCCGAGGGCGATTGGCGGCGGATCTCCGATCAACCGGCCAGATGACCCGACAAGGCTCGGAGAATTTTGTTGGAGCGGATTGCGACGTGGCCCGACGCGGCGCCGGACCAATTCGTCAGGTCCGTATCCGCGATCGAAGCCCGCCATCAGCCACGGATAGCAGGAGGAGCCGCGCCTACTCCGCCGCCGTGGTCGCCGGCAGCGCCGCGCCCGCGCCATAGCGGTGGTCGATGTAATCGATCACCATCGCCTTGAAATCGGCGGCAATGTTCGGCCCGCGCAAGGTGCGGAATTTCTTGCCATCGACAAAGACCGGGGCGGCCGGCGTTTCGCCGGTGCCGGGCAATGAGATGCCGATATCGGCGTGTTTGGATTCGCCGGGACCGTTGACGATGCAGCCCATGATCGCGACGTTCAGGGACTCGACGCCCGGATACTGCGTCTTCCACGACGGCATTTCGACGCGAATGAAATCCTGAATGCTGCGGGCCAGTTCCTGGAATGTGGTCGAGGTGGTGCGGCCGCAACCGGGGCACGCCGCGACCAGCGGCACGAAGGTGCGGAAGCCCATCGTCTGCAACAATTCCTGCGCGACCTGCACTTCGAGCGTGCGGTCGCCGCCGGGCTCCGGCGTCAGCGAGATGCGAATGGTGTCGCCGATGCCCTGCTGGAGCAGGATGCCGAGCGCGGCCGACGAGGCGACGATGCCCTTCGATCCCATGCCGGCTTCGGTGAGCCCGAGATGGATCGCGTAGTCCGAGCGTTCGGCCAGCGTCTGATAGACCGCGATCAGATCCTGCACGGCCGAGACCTTGGCGGACAGGATCATGCGGTTTTTCGGCAGGCCGATCTCTTCGGCGCGCGCGGCCGACAGCAAAGCCGACTGCACCATGGCCTCGCGCGTCACGGCGCGAACATCCTTCGGCGCCGCGAGCAACGCGTTCTCGTCCATCAGCTTGGTCAGCAATTCCTGATCGAGCGAACCCCAATTCGCGCCGATCCGGACGGTCTTGTTGTATTTCAGCGCCATCTCGACGATGTCGGTGAACTGGCTGTCGCGCTTGTTCTTGAAGCCGACATTGCCCGGATTGATGCGATATTTGTCGAGCGCCTCGGCGCAGGCCGGATGATCGGCGAGCAGCTTGTGGCCGATATAGTGAAAATCGCCGATCAACGGCGTTGTGATGCCGCGCTTGCGCAGCTCGTCACGAATATGCGGTACGGCGGCGGCCGCTTCGTCGCGGTCCACGGTGATGCGGACCATTTCCGAACCGGCCCGCGACAATGCGGCGACCTGCTCGATCGTGCCCTGGATATCGGCGGTGTCGGTATTGGTCATCGACTGCACGACGATCGGCGCGCCGCCGCCGACGGCGACGTTTCCGACCATGACCTGGGTGCTGCGATGCCGGGCCTTCGGGCCTGCGACATCCTGCTGGGGCGGTTTTTCGAGCATGTTCATGGGTCTCAAATATCAGGTTTTTGTGACAGTCAGCAATGGATCAGTGGCCGGATTCGATGGCCGGTTCACCAGATAGAGCCCGGCGATGACCAGCAGAGCGGCGACTCCGAATACCGGAGTCAGGTGGTCATGCATGATGAAATAGCCAGCGGCGACGCCGAACAAAGGCGTAATGAAGGTAAAAGCCGACAATTTGCTGGCCGAATAGGTCTTCACCAGCGTGAACCATAGCATGAATGTCAAGCCGACCACCCAGAACGCCTGATAGGCCATCAGGCTCAGGCTCAATGGGCCGGGAACCCGGGTGATCGTTTCTCCCGCCAGCCATGCCGCGATGCCCAGGATCGGAATCGATAGCGCGACCTGATAGCCGAGCGCCTTTTCGGCCGGTGCCCGCACCAGTGACGTGGCCTTCACGACGAGCGTGGTGGCGGCCCACAAGGCGCCGCCGGCGACGATCAGGAGATCGCCGAGCAGGACGCGGGCATCGACGTCGGGTTGCGGCACGCCGATCGCCAGCGCCACGCCGGCAAAACTCAGCGCCAACCCGCCCCATTGCGCCGGGCTCAGCCGTTCGCCGAGAAAGCGGCGCGAGCCGAGCGCCACGAAGAACGGCGCGGTATAAAGGAACACCACGGCGCGCGAAGCCGAGGTCAGCAGCAATCCGCGATAGATCAGCACGAATTCGATCCCGAACAGCAGGCCGCAGAACAGCCCGGCTTTGAGCGTGCCGTCGCGTTGAAACAGCTTCACGCCACGAAACAACGCCACCAACAGGATCACCACCAGGGCGCCGCAGGACCGCAACATGCCCTGCAAGAACGGCGGAATGTCCGGCAGCACCAGTTTGACGGCGATCTGATTGAAGCCCCACGACAGACACAGCAGCAGCATCAGGGCGATGGCCAGCGTATCGAGCGGCCGTCCGCCGCGGCTGGTGGGAATGGGCTCGACCGACATGATGCCTCGTGACCGGCTTGGCGCCGTGTTATTGATTGCGGGCGGCGGGTCTTAGGCCGCCTGTTGGCAATGCGCGCAAAGCCCGGTGATTTCAACCACCGACAGCTTCGGCGCGAAGCCGATGCCGCGCGCGGCCTCGTTCAGGCTCTGCGCGACCCGGCTGGCCGGGACCTCGCCGACCGAATTGCATTTTTCGCAGATCAGGAAAGCGACCATTGCCCCGGCGGCATGGTCATGCGCGCAGGCGAGAAACGCATTGCGGCTCTCGATGCGATGGACGAGGCCGTTCTCCATCAGAAAATCCAGCGCGCGATAGACCGTGATCGGCGCCGGGCGCGCGGCATGCCGCGCCAGCGCGTCGATGATTTCATAGGCTCCAAGCGGCCGATGGCTGGCTAACAGGGCTTGCAGCACCTGCCGGCGGATCGGGGTGAAATTCTGGACCCGGGACCGGCAGGTCTGCTCGGCATGCGCCATCGCATCCGCGCTGCAGCGGTCGTGATCGTGGTCCGGGCTCGGGAAACTCGGCTTCTGAGCGCTCATGACGAGACATCTAGCGCGAACGAGTCATAAATTAAACAGGAACAAAGTTCCATTGTAGCCATGATTAGAACGCAGGTCTGCCGCCCCGCTCTGACCGGCAACAAATTCATAAGCATGCTTATTATAGCAGAAGCTTATGGAGTGGCCGATGCCGCACACCACCAATCCCGATTTCCTGTTTGCCCTGTTCGAGACCCAGCGGCTGCTGCGGCTCTATGCCGACAAGCAAGCGCAGCGTCATGGACTGACGAAGGCGCAATGGGCCGTTCTGGCCAAACTGGAGCGCACCGAGGGCCTGAAGCAGACCGAGGTCGCCGATTTGATGGATATGGCTCCGATCACGCTGACCCGGCTGATCGACAAGCTTTGCGATAGCGGCCTGATCGAGCGGCGCGGCGATCCGGCCGACCGCCGCATCAACCGGCTCTATTTGACCGACGCGGCCAAGCCGCTGATGGCGACACTCGCCACTTTACGCGGCGAAATCACGCGGACCGCGCTCAGCGGCCTCGGCGACGGCGCCATTCACGAACTCGTCGGCCAACTGGAAACCGTCAAGGACAACATTCGCGACGCGCTGCAAGGCGCGACGGCAGGAAAGACAACAAATCGCATCAAGGACGCGCGTTATGGCTGATCCCGTTTTGAAACTCGCCGTCGGCACGACCGCCGAAAATATATCACCTGAGCAGAAGGCGCCCTCGTCCGAGCCGATGCCGGAGCAGCCGATGCCGGCGTCGAGCCGGTCGCGGCGGATCGGTGGCGCGTGGAAGCGCCATCGCCGGTTGCTGTTGCTGGTTGTGCTGCCGCTGATCGTGCTCATCGGCGGCGGCGCGCTTTATCTGGCCGGCGGCCGTTACGTCACCACCGACGACGCCTTTGTCGGCGCCCAGAAGGTGCTGATCACGCCGGATATTTCCGGCAAGGTCGAAAAGGTCGTGGTGCGCGAGGGTCAGCGGGTCAAGGAAGGCGACGTCCTGTTCGAAATCGATCCGGTGCCGTTCAAGCTGGCTTTGCGGCAGGCACAGGCGACGCAGGCGCAAACCAAAACGACATACGAAAATCTCAAAAGCAACATCAAGATCAACGGCGAGATGATCACGCTGGCGCAACAGGGCATCGACCTCAAGCAGCGCGACGTCGATCGCAAATCGACGCTGGTCAAATCCAGCTTCGGTTCACAGCTGGACCTCGACAATGCGACGACCGCCGTGGTGACGGCGCGCGGGCAATTCGAATATCTCAAGCAACAGATGACGACCGCGAAAAACCAGTTGCTCGGCGATCCCGATCTGCCGCTGGACCAGTTTCCGCCTTACGCGCAAGCCAAAGCCGCCACCGAACAGGCGCAGCGCAATCTCGACCATACCGTCTTGCGCGCGCCGATGGGCGGCGTCGCGACACAGGTCGATAACATCCAGTTGGGCCGCTTCGTGCCCGCGGGTACCGCGATCCTCAGCGTGATCGACAATTCGAAACCGTGGGTCGACGCCAATCTGAAAGAGTCCGATTTCACCTATCTCGAAGTCGGCCAGACTGTCGATATCGACGTCGACGCATTCCCGAGCCACGGCTTCAAGGGCACGGTCGGCTCGCTATCGCCCGGCACCGGCGCGCAATTCGCGATCCTGCCGCCGCAGAACGCCACCGGCAATTTCGTCAAGGTGGTGCAGCGCGTGCCGGTGCGGATCTATCTCGATGCCAACGATCCTGCCGTGCAGAAACTGAAGGCCGGCATGAGTTCATACGTCTCGATCGACACCAATCATCGCCGCTCGCTCGCGGCCTTGTTCGGCCTGGCCAAGGCGCAAGCGAAACAGGACGACTGACATGAGCGACGC
>JAQGJY010000435.1 GCA_028290325.1 Tardiphaga sp. | reverse complement strand
TCGTCTTTGTAGCGATGGAAGTGATCGGCCGCGCGGTCGCCGGTTGCGTTGCCGGCGATCTTGCCCGGCGTATGGGCGTAGCGATCCCATATCGACGGACCGCGTCCGTCGTCCGCGACCGCGCCCTCGATCTGATAGGCGGAGGTTGCGGTGCCCCAGATGAAATTGTCCGGAAAGCGCGGCGAGCGCTGCGTAGTGTTTTCCACGCCTTGCGACTCAGCCGACGGAGCAATGGCGGCGGCCGACGCGGCGAGCGGCAACGCGCTCGCAAGCTGGGTGAAGTGGCGGCGTGAAAAGCGATGGGGCACGCGGTTGTCCTGTTGATCGGCACGTGTGCTATCGCGTCATGCGGGCGATTATTTGACGGGAGACCATCGTGGCCAATCGCATTCTCGTTTTGTACGGATCCTATCGGGCCGATCGCATGGGCATCCGGCTCGCCGACTTCATCGTCGCGCGGTTGACGGCGCGTGGCGACGCTGCGGAATTGATCGACGCCAAGGCGATCGATCTGCCGATGCTCGATCGCATGTACAAGGAATATCCGAAAGGCGGCGCGCCGGCCGCGATGGAAGCGCTGGCGGAAAAAATCAGGACGGCGGACGGGTTCGTATTCGTCACCGGCGAATATAATTGGGGTATCCAGCCCGGCCTCAAAAACCTGACCGATCATTTTCTGGAGGAATGGTTCTGGCGGCCGGCGGCGATCGCCAGCTATTCGGCCGGGCGGTTTTCCGGCGTGCGCGCGGCGACGGCGTGGCACGGCACGCTCAGCGAGATGGGCATGGTCGTGATTTCCAGCACGCTGTCGGTCGGTCCGATTGCGCAGACGCTCGACGCCCGTGGCAACCCGACCGGCGACGCCGGCAAATATCTGGAGAAGGCATTTCCGCGATTTGCCGACGATTTGCGCTGGTGGGCCGAGGCCGCGAAAGCGCAGCGCGCCGTCACGCCGCCGCCGTATTGAACAAGGAATGCGGAAACGCGGATTGCGTTGCGCGCCATCCGGGATAGTTTGCTGGTCGAAAAGCCGGGACGCCGGCGCGACGAATCGAGGGGGACCGCCGTGAGAGTTTTATGGGTGCTTTTGGGATTGCTGTTTTCGGCCACCGCCTTTGCACAAAGCCCGCCGCCGACCGTGGGCGGCAAGCCCTTGGTTCAGGTGAAGCCGAAAGGCGGCGCCGCGAAGCAGAGGCCGGAGTCTCCGGCGATGCGGCTGAAGGCCTGCCTTGAGATCGAGGATGAATCGAAGGAGCGGCTGGATTGCTACGATGCAACTCTCCCGCCGAAGCCCACGGCGAGCAAGCGGAAGCTGCCGCCCGCCAAGGCGGTGACGGATTGCCGCGCGGTGAAGGAGCAGGATGAGCGGCTGGCCTGCTTCAACGGCTTCGTCACCAAGCTGCCAAAGACATGACTCCGACGCCCGAGGCGATCGTCGACGCGATCATCACGCAATGGTCGGCGGCGTTCACCAGGCTGGATGCCGACGCGCTGGCGTCGCTGTATTCGGAGAACGCGCTGTTCTACGGCTCGGTGCCGACCTTGTTTCAAGGCCGCAGTGGCGTCGCGGCCTATTTCAACGGGTTGCGGCGCTGGCCGTCGCCGACCGTGGCCTTCACCGATCTGGTGACCATCGCGGTCGGCAACGACCTCGTCAACATGGCCGGTCGCGCGACCTTTCTCGTCGCGCCGGATGCCGCGCCGCTGCATGTGAAGATCACCTGGATCATCGTGCGGGAGCGCGGCGACTGGCACATCCTCAGCCACCATGTCTCGCCCATCGTGCCGCTGATCACGCGCGACTGACTAGCCGCGCGCGGGGCTGGGTGACGCGCCGCGCGGCCGGTTATCGCAGCGCCAGCGCCATGCCGCTGAGATCGAGGCTGACCATCAGGCCGGTCTGCATGCCGCTGAGTTCGAGCACCGCGCCGCGCTGATTGACCAGCGCGATCGCCTGCGGGCCGCGAATGATGGTGCCGCCGGCACCCGCCGCGCCGAACACGCCTTCGATATCCGAGGCGCGCGTGATGTTGCTGACCCGGCCGCGCAGATAGGTCTGCGACCCGCCGAAGGTCAGGCCGTAGCTCAGGCCGCCGATCGAGATCGGATAGTTGCGGCCGCGAAACGTCAGCGTGCCGGAGCCGGCCGAGCCGCCGATGAAGAAGCCGGCCTTGATGAAGCTGAGCCGCACGGTGCCGCTATCGGCGCGCGCCGCCGAGAGGCCGGCGGTCAGCAGTGCGACGAAGGCGATGGCGAGAACACGAAGGCGCGGCATGGCAGACCTCTTTCGAATCCGGAATCGGTCGTCACATTTATCCGGTTGCCGCGTGATCCGCCAGCGATGGCGGCGTGGAGAGACGGCTTTTCAGCGCCTGGTTTGAACGGGAAGCATCACCCGGCCCAGCCTTTGGCCGATCCACCATTCCCGCAAGGGGGGAGGGGACGCAGACCATCAGCGCGTTTCTCTCGTGGCGACCGCGATATTTGGCAAACCCGGCGGCGACCTTTTCGTCGCTGGCAAAGCGGCCATCCGCCGCCGCGCGCGGTCCGCGATCGATTCCGGCTCATTGCTCAGACGTCGGCTGATCCAAGCGCGTTGAGCCCGGCATCAACGCTGCAGCGCCAGTTGGCCCGTTCGTTCGGAACCTCGGCGGCATGTCTCGACCCGGACCAGCACTCCGGCGAGCCGCTTGGTTTCATGAGGTGAAAGTAGCACTGCGGGGGAGATGGAAAAGTGCGGGTGGCTGAGAAGAGGCGAAGCGCAGTCGGGGCGGCGACCGCTCGGACTGTTAGTCCCGGACTTCGCTTCGCTCCATCCGGGCTACGCTTGCTCAATTAGACTTAGGTTCTGTTCCGTTCGGAAAAAAGGTTTCGCACGCCGCGTTCTGTAAATCCTCTATCCATGGATGTTCGTGATACTTAAATTCGAGATAGAGGTTCGCGAGAAATGCGACATCGAGTACCGGGTGTATTTCTTTGAAGAAAAGATACTCTTTCGAATAAATTTGGACAGTGCGATTTACGAACGTAACCTCTTCTGGTGCCAACGTCAGAGTTAGTAGGTCAGGAATCACTCGATAACTACGAGGGTTCGTGTAAAACACTGCAATCTCAGGCGTAATCGGGACTAAACAACGCGGATGCATTGGGCCATCTAAAGACGAAAAATTGTGAAAAAATCCGTCGCCAAAGATAA
>JAQGJY010000068.1 GCA_028290325.1 Tardiphaga sp. | reverse complement strand
TCCTCTATGCGTTCTTCGTCGAGCACTACGTGTCGGCGATGACGGGCGCGGTGAAGGAGTAGGTTGCCGCCGCCGCGCGCGCGAAGCCCGACCGCACCAGATTGCCATTCGCGGCTCGGACGGCTGTCGCCGGACGCCAACCCGGATCGGTCCGGATGACCTTGAAAAGACTCCGGGATCGCTTGCGCTGGCGCGCGGCGCGGACCGGCATCACGAAGACCTAGATCAAGTAGACCAACATCACGAAGACCAACATCACGAAGAGCAACATCACGAAGAGAAAATCAAGAAGACCAAAATCAAGAAGAGGGACTCAAACTTTGCACATCCTCATTCTCGGCGCGGCCGGCATGGTCGGACGCAAGCTGACCGAACGCCTGCTGCGAGACGGCCAGCTCGGCGGCAGGGACATCTCGAAGTTGACCTTGCAGGATGTCGTGGCGCCGATGAAGCCCGCCGGGACTGACATTCCGATCGCGATCGTGACCTCGGATTTCGCGGATCCAGGCACTGCCGCACCGCTGGTTGCTGCCAAGCCGGAGGTGATTTTCCATCTCGCCGCGATCGTGTCCGGCGAGGCCGAGGCCGAATTCGACAAAGGCTACCGCATCAATCTCGACGGCACGCGATTTCTGATCGACGCGATCCGCGCGATCGGCGGCGGCTACAAGCCGCGTCTTGTCTTCACCTCGTCCATCGCCGTGTTCGGCGCGCCATTCCCGGACAAGATCGGCGATGACTTTTTCCATACGCCGCTGACCAGCTATGGAACGCAAAAGTCGATCTGCGAATTGCTGATCGCGGACTACTCGCGAAAAGGATTCCTCGACGGCATCGGCATTCGGCTGCCGACCATCTGCGTCCGCCCCGGCACGCCGAACAAGGCCGCGTCCGGTTTCTTCTCCAACATCATCCGCGAGCCGCTCGCTGGTCACGACGCGGTGCTGCCGGTGTCGGACGACGTCCGCCATTGGCATGCCTCGCCGCGCTCGGCCGTCGGCTTTCTCGTTCATGCCGCGACGATGGACGCGGCGGCGATGGGCGCGCGACGCAACCTGTCGATGCCGGGCCTGTCCGTCACGGTCGGTGAGCAGATCGCGGCGCTGGCGCGGGTCGCCGGCAACAGCGTCACCGCGCGGATCAAGCGGGTGCCGGATCCCGTCATCACCGGCATCGTGGCCGGCTGGCCGCGTGATTTCGTCACCGACCGCGCCTTGTCGCTCGGCTTCACGACGGCGGAACAGAGCTTCGACGACATCATTCGAATCCATATCGAGGATGAATTGGGCGGCAATTTTGTGAGATAGGCGCTACCGCGCCACAACCACCGCATGGCCGGGCGAGCGCGCTGTCGCGCTCAATCACCCGGCCATCCGTCGTTGTGAGATGATGGATACGCGGGTCAAGCCCGCGTCTGACGGCGGTATGCGTTGCGGTTGATGTGCACTATATTTGCCGCCAACATCAAACCGATCACCGTTAGGGAGACCGCCATGACTGCCAGCATCGTCGGATGGGCGCATACGCCGTTCGGGAAATTCGACGCCGAGACCGTCGAAAGTCTCGTCGTCAAGGTCGCGACCGAGGCGATGGCCGATGCCGGCATCACCGCCGACGATGTCGATGAGATCGTGCTCGGCCATTTCAACGCGGGCTTCTCGCCACAGGATTTTACCGCCGCGCTGGTGTTGCAGGCCGATCCGAAATTGCGCTTCAAACCCGCGACCCGGGTCGAAAACGCTTGCGCCACCGGCACCGCCGCCGTGCATCAGGGCATCCGCGCGATCAATGCCGGTGATGCCCGGATCGTGCTGGTCGTTGGCGTCGAGCAGATGACGCGGACTCCCGGTCCGGAGATCGGCAAGAACCTGCTGCGGGCGTCGTATCTGGTCGAGGACGGCGACACCCCGGCGGGCTTCGCCGGCGTGTTCGGCAAGATCGCGCAGCAGTATTTCCAGAAGTATGGCGACCAGTCCGACGCCTTGGCGATGATCGCCGCCAAGAACCACAAGAACGGCGTCGAAAATCCCTACGCCCAGATGCGAAAGGATTTCGGCTTCGAATTCTGTCGCTCCGAGAGCGAGAAGAATCCCTTCGTCGCCGGCCCGCTGAAACGGACCGATTGCTCGCTGGTGTCGGACGGAGCGGCGGCCTTGGTGCTGTGCGACGCAGCGACCGCGAAGACCATGGCCAAGGCCGTCACGATCAAAGCGACCGCGCATGCGCAGGATTTTCTGCCGATGTCGAAGCGCGACATCCTCGATTTCGAAGGCTGTACGGTGGCGTGGCAGCGCGCGCTGCAAAGCGCCGGCGTGTCGCTCGGCGATCTGTCCTTCGTCGAGACGCATGACTGTTTCACCGTGGCCGAACTGATCGAATACGAAGCGATGGGCCTGACGCCGAAGGGGCAGGGCGCCCGCGCGATCAAGGAAGGCTGGACCCAGAAAGACGGCAAGCTGCCGGTCAATCCGTCCGGCGGCCTCAAGGCCAAGGGCCATCCGATCGGCGCGACCGGCGTGTCGATGCATGTCCTGACCGCGATGCAATTGCTCGGGCAGGCTCCAGAAGGGATGCAGATCAAGAATGCCCGGCTCGGCGGCATTTTCAACATGGGCGGCGCGGCCGTCGCCAATTACGTCTCGATTCTCGAACCGTCGCGTTAACAGGGCGCGGCGATGAACATCGCCAATTGGCTGGCCTCGACGGCGCGGCTGCACCCGGAGGCGCCGGCGCTTTTGACCGGCACCCGCGTCGATGCCGACTACGCGACATTCGCGCGACGGGCCGCGGCGATCGGCGCGCATCTGGCGCGCGCGTATGCCATCGCGCCGGGCGACCGCGTCGCGTTGTTCCTGCACAACACGACCTCCTATCTCGAATGCCTGTACGGCATCTGGTGGATTGGCGCTGTCGCGATCCCGATCAATGCCAAGCTGCACGGCCGCGAGGCCGCCTGGATCTGCGGCAATGCCGGCGCGCAGCTCGCGATCGTCGGCGACGCGACGCGGCCGCTGCTGGACGATGCGCGCGCGGATTTGCCGGGCGGCATGCGGATGCTCTCGGTCGATGACGAGGCGTATCGGCGTCTGCGAGAAGTCGCGGGCCTCGCCGCGCCTCTGCCGCGAGACGACAACGATCTCGCTTGGCTGTTTTATACGTCCGGCACCACCGGCCGCCCGAAGGGCGTGATGCTCAGCCACGGCAATCTGGTGGCGATGTCGCTGTGTTACATGGCCGATGTCGATCAGGCGACGCCGCGCGATGCGTCGCTTTACGCCGCGCCGATATCGCATGGTGCGGGGCTGTATAATTTCATTCATGTGCGGATGGGTGGCCGGCATGTGGTGCCGGACTCCGGTGGTTTCGATTCCGACGAGGTGCTTGATCTCGCCAGGCAACTCGGCGATGTGGTGATGTTCGCGGCGCCCACGATGGTGCGGCGGCTGGTCCAGGCTGCCAAGCATCGTGGCGAAACCGGTGAGGGCCTTCGCACGATCATCTATGGCGGCGCGCCGATGTATCTCGCCGATATTCAGGACGCCATCGCCACGATGGGGCAGCGCTTCGTGCAGATCTATGGGCAGGGCGAGTCGCCGATGACGATCACATCGCTCGGCCGCGACTGGCACGCGGCGGTGGATCATCCGCTTTATCTGCAACGCCTCGCATCGGCCGGCCCGGCGCAAAGCGTGATGGAGCTGCGGATCACCGGCGAAGACGGTGATGTATTGGCGGTCGGCGAGACCGGCGAGATCGAGGCCAAGGGGGCGGCCGTCATGCTGGGCTATTGGGACAACCCGAAAGCCAATGCGGAGGCGTTGAAGGACGGTTGGCTGCGGACCGGCGATGTCGGCCGGCTCGACGCCGACGGTTTCCTCACACTGTCGGATCGCTCGAAAGACGTGATCATCTCCGGCGGCACCAACATCTATCCGCGCGAGGTCGAGGAAGCGCTGCTCACCCATGACGCGGTCAGCGAGGTCTCGGTGATCGGCGTGCCGGACCCCGAATGGGGTGAGACTATCGTCGCCTGCGTCGTGCTGACAGCGGCGAACGCCGCCGACGAAGCCGCGCTGGATGCTCATTGCCTCAAGGCCATCGCGCGTTTCAAGCGGCCCAAGCGCTATGTGTTTCTCGATACCCTGCCAAAGAACAATTACGGCAAGGTGCTGAAGACGGCATTGCGCGAGATGATGCGATAGCCGCGACCGTCATGTCGGCGGCGGCTGTTCGGCCACGCATACCCCCATACGCCCGGCGACCTTGCTCACGCCGCGCGCATGACGCTACATCAAGCCGCAATCAACGGCGCGAAACAGCGCCGCCGACGCCGGGAGCGGAACACGATGGGACCATTGGACGGCGTCAAGGTGATCGACATGACGTCGGTGTTGATGGGGCCTTACGCGACCCAGATGCTCGGCGACTATGGCGCCGACGTCATCAAGGTCGAGTCGCCCGACGGCGACGTGACCCGGCTGATCGGGCCGATGCGCAATGCCGGCATGGGGCCGGTTTTTCTCAACACCAACCGCAGCAAGCGCTCGATCTGTCTGGACCTCAAAAAGCCCAGCGGTCGTCAAGCGCTGCTGCGTTTGATCGCGACCGCCGACGTGCTGGTTTACAATGTTCGTCCGGCGGCGATGCAGCGGCTCGATTTGGGCTATGAAACGCTCGCGGAATTGAACCCGAAACTGATCTATGCCGGCGTTTTTGGCTTCGGCCAGGATGGGCCCTATGCCGCCAAACCGGCTTATGATGATCTGATTCAGGGCGCCACCGCGCTGCCGTCGCTGAACGCGCGGACATCGGACGGCACGCCGCGCTATGTGCCGAATGCCCTGGTCGATCGCGTCGTCGGCCTCACGGCGGTCGGCGCGATCACCGCGAGCCTGGTGCATCGCGCCAAAACCGGACGCGGCCAGCGCGTCGATATTCCGATGTTCGAGACGATGGCAAGTTTCGTGATGGGCGATCATCTCGGCGGGCTGACGTATGAACCGCCGCTCGATAAAGGCGGCTATGCGCGCCATCTGTCGCGCGACCGGCGACCTTACGAAACCGCGGACGGCTTCATCTGCGTGATGGTCTACAACGACAAGCAATGGCTGGCCTTCCTGGCCGCGGTCGGGCGCGACGACCTGCTGGCCGATCCGCGCTACACCAGCTTCGCGATGCGCGCGGTGAATATCGACATCGTCTACGCCGAGCTGGCGCGTATATTTCTGACCAGGACCACTGCCGCGTGGACAACGCTGCTCGACGAAGCCGACGTGCCGTCGCTGCCGATGCACGATCTCGAAAGCATCTTGGACGATCCGCATCTCGTCGCCGCCAACATGTTTCCGGTCGTCGAGCATCCGACGGAGGGCGCCATCCGCAGCATGAAAGTGTCGGCGACGTGGTCGGAAACGCCTGTGGCGCCGTCGCGTCTGGCGCCGCTGCTCGGCCAGCACAGCGCGGAGATTTTGCGCGACGCCGGCATGAGCGCTGAGGAGATCGCGACCCTTACCCGCGACGGCGTCATCAAGATGCCGCCCGAACCACCTCAGGATTAGTCCGATGGATTTTGCCCTCAGTGAGAACCAGGAATCCATTCGCGATGCGACGCGGAAAATCTGCGCCGGCTTCGATGATGCCTATTGGCTGAGGAAGGATAGCGAGGGCGGCTTTCCGCACGATTTTCACAAAGCCTTCGCCGATGCGGGCTGGCTCGGCATCTGCATTCCCGAGGCCTATGGCGGTTCGGGACTGGGCATCACCGACGCCGCGATCATGATGCGCGCGATCGCGGAATCGGGCGCCGGCATGTCCGGTGCGTCCGCCATTCATATGAATGTGTTCGGGCTCAACCCGGTCGTCGTGTTCGGCACCGACGCGCAATGCGCGCGAATGCTGCCCGGTATCGTCAACGGCTCGGAAAAATCCTGCTTCGCCGTGACCGAGCCGAACACCGGCCTCAACACCACGCAGTTGAAGACCCGCGCGGTGCGGCAGGGCGACCGCTATATCGTCAATGGCCAGAAGGTGTGGATCTCGACGGCGCAAGTCGCGGACAAGATTCTGCTGCTGGCGCGCACGACGCCGCTGGAAGACGTCAAGAGCCCGACGCATGGGCTGAGCCTGTTCTACACCGACTTCGACCGCGACAAGATCGCCGTCCACGAGATCGCGAAGATGGGTCGCAAGGCCGTCGATTCCAACGAATTGTTCATCGCGGACTTCGAAATTCCGGTCGAGGATCGGATCGGCGAGGAAGGTCGCGGCTTCGAATATATTCTGCACGGCATGAATCCCGAGCGTATCCTGATCGCGGCGGAAGCCGTCGGGCTCGGCCGCGCGGCTTTGGCGCGCGCCACCGACTACGCCAAAAATCGCAACGTCTTCAATCGGCCGATCGGCAAGAACCAGGCGATTCAGCATCCGCTGGCGAAGAACTGGATGGAGCTGGAAGCGGCGTGGCTGATGGTATTGTCCGCCGGTTGGCAATACGACCAGAAGCTGCCGTGCGGACCGGCCGCGAACGCCGCGAAATATCTCGCGGCCGAGGCGGGCTTTCAGGCCTGCGAACAGGCGGTGATGACGCATGGCGGTTTCGGATACGCCAAGGAATATCACGTCGAACGGTATTTAAGGGAATCCTTAATTCCCCGCATCGCGCCGATCTCGCCGCAACTCGTTCTCAGCTTCATCGCCGAGAAGGTGCTCGGTCTGCCGAAGTCTTATTGAGGGCGGCGCGATGAGTTTCATCACAGGCGTCGGTCTCACATCGTTCGGTCGACATGACGGCCAATCCACGCTTGACCTCATGAGCACGGCGGCTGAACTGGCGCTGACCGACGCCGGGCTGCGGCGCGCCGAGATCGATGGTTTTCTCTGCGGCTATTCGACCACGATGCCGCACATCATGCTGGCCACCGTGTTCTGTGAACATTTTGGCCTCGCGCCATCCTACGCGCATGCGATCCAGGTCGGCGGCGCGACCGGCATGGCGATGACGATGCTCGCGCATCACCTGGTCGACGCCGGCGTGGTGAACCATGTGCTTGTGGTCGGCGGTGAAAACCGCCTGACCGGGCAAAGCCGCGACGCGTCGATTCAAACGCTCGCGCAGGTCGGCCATCCAGTTTACGAGGTGCCGCTTGGCCCGACCATCCCGGCCTATTACGGTCTCGTCGCCTCGCGCTACATGCACGAATTTGGCGTCACCGAGCAAGACTTCGCCGAATTTGCGGTGCTGATGCGCGGCAATGCCGCGATGCATCCCGGCGCGCAGTTTCGCGATCCGATCAGCGTCGCCGACGTGATGGCGTCGAAGCCGGTCGCCACGCCGCTGAAACTGCTCGACTGTTGTCCGGTCTCCGATGGTGGCGCCGCCTTCGTCGTCAGTCGCGAGCCGACCACCGCGTTCGCCATTCAAATTCGCGGCGCCGCACAGGCGCATACTCATCAGCATGTCACGGCGGCGCCCGCGCTCGACAAATTCGGCGCCGCGATCGCGATCGCGCGCGCCAAGCAGGCATCGGGCGTGGCGATCTCCGACGTGAACTACGCGGCGGTCTATGACAGCTTCACGATTACGCTGGCCATGCTGCTCGAAGACCTCGGCCTTGCCGGACGCGGCGAGGCGGCGGATCTGGTACGCTCCGGCCATTTCAGTCGCGACGGCGCGATGCCGTTGAATACCCATGGCGGTTTGTTGAGCTATGGCCATTGCGGTGTCGGCGGCGCGATGGCGCATCTGGTCGAGACGCATTTGCAGATGACGGGACGCGCCGGAGATCGCCAGGTGCGCGAGGCCTCGATGGCGCTCATCCATGGCGACGGGGGTGTGTTGTCGTCGCACGTCTCGATGTTTCTGGAGCGCGTGCGATGAGCGACAGCATCACGTTCCAAACCTGTGACGCCTGCGGGCACATCCAGTATTTCGCGCGCGCATTTTGCGCGGCGTGCGGCGCGAATGATCCGTTGACAAGAACCGCGAGCGGCGTGGGCGTCGTTTACGCGACGTCGCTCGTGCATCGCGCCGCGACGCCGGAGACCCGCGCCGAAGTGCCTTACATGATCGTTCTCGTCGATGCCGCCGAAGGATTCCGGATGATGGCGCATGGCGACAAATCCCTCACCATCGGCGACCGCGTCGTCGCGACCGCGCGTGATTTCGCCGGACACCGCGTTCCGTATTTTCAAAGGACTTCCTCATGAGCCGTCTGCGCGCCGCCCTCGATCCGAAATCCGTCGCCATCATCGGCGCCTCCGAAAACCCGAACAAGGTCGGCGGCCGCCCGGTGCATTATCTCGACAAGTTCGGCTTCAAGGGCAAGATTTTCCCGATCAATCCGTCGCGGTCCGAGGTGCAGGGGTACAAGTGTTATAAAAGCCTCGGTGATCTTCCCGAGGCGCCCGAAATGGTCATCGTCGCGGTCGCCGGCGATCACGCGATCGGCGCGGTCGAGGATTGCGCCAAAGCCGGCGTGAAGATTGCGGTCGTCATGGCATCGGGTTTCGGCGAGGTCGATCCCGTGGAGGGCAAGGCCAAGGAACGCGCGATGGTCGCGACCGCGCACCAGCACGGCATGCGGATCGTCGGGCCGAACTCGCAGGGCCTCGCCAATTTCGGCACCGGCGCGATCGCGTCGTTCTCCACGATGTTCATGGACATGGATCGCGCGAGCGGCCATGTCGCGATGCTGAGCCAGAGCGGCGCGCTGTCCACCGTTCCGGTCGGATTTCTGCGCCAGCGCGGCATCGGCGTTCGCCATACGCATGCGACGGGCAACGACGCCGACATCACCGTCGGTGAGTTGGCGATCGCGGTCGCCGAGGATCCCGAGGTGAAGCTCATGCTGCTTTATCTCGAAAGCATTCCCGAGAAGAAATATCTGGAGGAACTGGCGGCGGTGGCGCGCGATCGCGATCTGCCGATCATCGCGCTGAAATCCGGCCGCTCCGAAGCCGGACGTCAGGCGGCGCAATCGCATACCGGCGCGCTCGCGAATGAAGATCGCGTCGTCGATGCGTTCTTCGAGCACCATGGCATCTGGCGCGCGCAGGATATGCGTGGGCTCGTCGAGGCGACCGCCCTCTATCTCAAGGGCTGGAAGCCAAAGGGGCGGCGTCTCGTCGCGATCAGCAATTCCGGCGCGGTCTGTGTGATGACGGCGGATGCCGCGACCACGGTCGGCATGCCGATGGCCAAACTGGCGCCGGAAACCGACGCGAAACTGAAAGGCATCCTGCCGAGCTTCGCGACCACGACCAATCCGATCGACCTCACGGCCGCGCTGTTATCGAACAGCCGCTTGTTCGGCGACATCCTGCCGGTGATCGCGACCGATCCGGCCGCCGATGCGTTCCTGATCGGGGTGCCGGTGGCGGGACCCGGTTACGACGTCGAGGCGTTCTCGCGCGACGCGGCCGCCTTCGCCAAACAGACCGGCAAGCCGATCGTCGTCGCGGCGACGCAGCCCAGCGTCGCGCAGCAATTCGAGGCCGAGGGCACGACGGTGTTTCCGACCGAGGTCGAGGCGGTGACGGCCTTGCATCAGTTTCTCGCGCATCGCGAATTGATGGCGCGCGTGGCGGCGCGTCCAGATCAAGCGCCGCCATCGCCGTCCGCGCCGGTCAGCGACACAACCAGTATGTTGAATGAGGCGGACAGTCTGGCGCTGCTGGCGGCGCGCGGTGTTCCCGTTGTGCCGCATCGGCTCTGTCGCTCGCGCGCCGAAGCCATCGCCGCGTTCGAAGCGATCGGCGGGCCGGTCGTGGTGAAAGGCTGCTCGGCCGACATCGCACATAAATCCGAACTGGGCCTGGTCAAGCTCAACGTCGGCTCACGCGAGGATACGGGCGAGGTCTATGCCGAGATGGAGGCGATCATTCGCAAGCACGGCGCGCGGTTCGACGGCGTCATCGTCGGCGCGATGGCCAAGGGCCGCCGCGAAGTGATGATCGGCGCGCATCGCGACGCGGTGTTCGGTCCGGTCATCGTGGTGGGCGATGGCGGCAAATATGTCGAGGTCTTCAAGGACACGACGTTGCTGCTGCCGCCTTTCAACGCCGAGGATGTGAAAGCCGCGTTGGCCAAGCTGCGGATCGCGCCGCTCTTTGCGGGGGTGCGCGGCGAGCAGGCGATGGACGTCGATGCGCTGGCTCAGGCCGTCGTCATGGTCGGCGAGCTGATGCGCGACGACGCCGCGAAAGTGACCAGTATCGATCTCAATCCGGTGCTGCTCGATAGCGCGGGCAGGGGCTGCGTCGTCGTCGATGCTGTCGTATTTCAGTCGCAATGACATGGGAACTGGGAGCCAAGGCGGAACTGCTTTTGTTCCGTCGGGATTTAAGACGCATTTAACTAAAACTCGCCTTAATGCCGCTTCGCACTTCTGCGACATGCTGCATCGCGAATTCGACGACGCGGTTGTTTCGGGGGATGCCAGTGAACTTGATCTGGGCGTGGGGCGAATGAGTTTGAGTGCGCGTAAGACATCTCGTCGTGACCCTTCCAACCGCGCATCGCGGACGGGCCCGGTCTCAAGTTTCCTCGGTGGCGCCGCTTTGGCGCTGGTCGGTCTGGCCGGTGGCTGGACCGGCTACGTCCACCTCATCGGCAAAAGCGCCGAGACGATCAGCTTCAACGAGCGGCTCGACGCGGCCGGAACCGACCTCGCCGCGATCGAGGAGGCGGCGTTCGCCGCGGCGAGCTTCGCCGATCGTTTCGCGGTTGTAACGCCCGACAGATCGTCGGTCGCGGCGGCGGCCCCGGTCGCGCCGAAAAAGAAGAATGTTTACGTCGCGCTGCTGGACCCGACCTATTCGCTCGGCTCCGCGCCTGACAGCTTCACCATCCGCACACCCAAACCGACGATCGCCGAAGCCAACAAGGTCGATACGTTGCGCGCCGAAGAGGCGCTGCTGACGCGGACGCCGGCGCAACTCGCGCTCAACGTCCCCATGCCGTCATCGCGGCCGTCCGATCTGCGCGTTCCGCAGGCCGAGGTTCGCGCGCCGCTCAGCAAGAACGCGTTCAGCCACGATGCGCTGGTGCAGCGCGCGCGCATGGCGCTGGCGACGGCGAAGCCGAGCAATGCGTCGATCTTCGAGAAGCTGTTCGGCAATCCCGCGCCCGCGCCCACCGTGCTGGCCTATGCCGGCTCCGACGGCGGCGTGCTGAGCAATGGCAGCGACAGCGCGGCGGCAAAGCCCGGCCTCTACGATCGCACCACGGCGGTGTATGATATCTCCAAGCGCATGGTCTATCTGCCTGACGGCACAAAGCTTGAAGCCCATTCCGGCCTCGGCCAGCATCTGGACAAGGCCGATTTCGCCCATCTGCGCATGCGTGGCGTGACGCCGCCGCACATCTATGATCTGAAGCCGCGCGAGACGCTGTTTCACGGCGTCGCGGCATTGCGCCTGACGCCGGTCGGCGGCGAAGGCGCGATCTACGGCCGCACCGGGTTGCTCGCGCATACCTACATGCTTGGCCCGAACGGCGATTCCAACGGCTGCGTGTCGTTCAAGGATTACAACAAGTTCTTGCAGGCCTATCGCAATGGCGACGTCAAGCGTCTGATCGTCGTCGCGAAAATGGATTGAGTTAGTCCGCCTCGACGACGCCATGAAAGCCGGTTCCGCGCGCTGGCGCGGATGACGGCGGCACGCAGTGCGCGGAATGGTTCCTGATAGCGCTGAATCATCGTGCAACGAACACGAACCCTTTCGTGACTCGCGGCGTTGACTGACAGCAACCCGGGAGAACACGATGGCTTCAGTCAAATATGCCGGTTTGATCTCACTGGCGTTCGTCGTCAGTGGCGGTCCGACATTCGCGCAGCAGGGCACTGAGGCGCAGCGCGAGGCCTGCACGCCGGACGCGTTTCGGCTCTGCACCTCCGCGATGCCGGATGCCGGCCGGGTCGAAGCATGCCTGCGCGAGGCCGGTGCGCGTCTCAGCCCGGCCTGTTACGCGGTTTTCAATCCGCCGCAGCAATCGGCGGAGAGTCCAGGGTCGGGCCGCGATCGCGGCGCGCGTCAGCAGCGCGAGGTGCAGCGGCAGCCGGATCGTCGTGATGACAACCGGCGCACCGATCAGTCGCGCGA
>JAQGJY010000063.1 GCA_028290325.1 Tardiphaga sp. | reverse complement strand
GGTCGCGTCGATGGACTGGTCAATTCGGCCGGCGGACAGTTTCCGCAACCCGCGATCGACATCTCGGCGAAAGGCTGGAATGCCGTCATCAACACCAATCTCAATGGCACGTGGTTCATGATGCAGGCCGCCGCGCGGCATTGGCGCGACGCCAAACACGCGGGCAGCATCGTCAACATCGTCGTCGTCACCACGCACGGACTTTACGGCATCGCGCATTCCATCGCGGCACGATCGGGCGTGATTGGACTGTCGCGCGCGATTGCCGTGGAATGGGCGCCGCTCGGCATCCGCGTCAATTGTATCGCGCCGGGCGCGATCGAGACCGAAGGCTGGAAGGTCTATACGCCCGAGGCGCGCGCGGCCTATCCACGCTCCAATCCGATGATGCGCGCCGGCTCGGCGTGGGATATCGCGGAAGCCTGCGTCTACTTGTCGGCAACATCGGGCGCCTTCGTCACCGGCGAAACGCTGACCGTCGATGGCGGCGGCCAGCACTGGGGCGAAACCTGGACCACCGGCAAACCGGATTATTTCAAACAGAGCGAGACCTGAGTTGACCGAGCCGGACCTGCCTGCCAGGCGGGAGCTGGCTTACCAAGCGAGATTGGCTTACCCAACGAGACTGGCTTACCGAACGAGACCTGGCCTAAGATCGACGGCATGATCGCGCACAAGACGCGGCCCGCCAAACAAAGGAAACGCCACATGTATACGGGCAAGCACGTCGCGACGCGCGCATCGCAACCGGCCTTCATTATGGCCAAGACCGGCGAGACCGTCACCTATGGCGAGCTGGAAGCGCGCAGCAATCGCCTCGCGCATTTCCTGCGCCGTCGCGGGCTGAAGCGGCTCGATCACTACGCGATCTTCATGGAGAACAACGCCCGATATCTGGAATGTTGCGGTGCCGGCGAACGATCCGGACTGTATTACACCTGCATCAACTCCTTCCTGACGGCGGACGAACTCGCTTACATCGTCAACAATTCGGAATCCCGAATCCTGATTTTCTCGCAGGAAAGCCGCGATGTCGCGATCGAGGCGCTGAAGCAATGCGCGCGGATCGAGGTGGCGCTGGTGGTCGGCGGCCCGGGCGACGGCGGCAACATTCTGACCTACGACGACGCGGTGAATGGCATGCCCGACACGCCGATCCCCGATGAATTGATCGGCACCGCGATGTTGTATTCGTCCGGCACAACCGGCCGCCCGAAGGGCATCGTTCGTCCGCTGCCGGAAGAAGCCCCCGAAAACGGCCTGCCACTCTTCGCTTTTCTCAATCAGATGTGGCGCTACCGCGAAGGTCTCACCTACCTCTCGCCGGCGCCTCTCTATCACTCCGCGCCGCAAGCCGCTGTCAATCTGGTGATTCGCAACGGCGGCACCGCGATCATCATGGAGAAATTCGACCCCGAGCAATATCTTGCACTGGTCGAGAAATACCGGCCGACGCATACCCAGCTTGTGCCGACCATGTTTTCGCGGATGCTAAAGTTGCCGGAGGACAAGCGTAAAGCTTACGACCTGTCGTCGCTCGAAGTCGCGATTCACGCCGCGGCGCCCTGCCCCCCGCAGGTCAAGGAGCAGATGATCCAGTGGTGGGGGCCGATCATCCACGAATATTACGGCGCGACCGAAGGCCTCGGCTTCGCGGCCTGCGATAGCGAACAGTGGCTCGCGCATCGCGGCACGGTCGGCAAGGTTCTGCTTGGCGAACTGCACGTCCTCGATGACGACATGCAGCCGACGCCGAAGGGACAGTCAGGAACGCTCTGGTTCAAGTCCGCCACGCCGTTCGAATATTTCAACGATGCCGCGCGGACGGCGGAGTCACGCTCGGCGGACGGCACCATGAGCACCGTGGGCGACGTCGGCTATGTCGATGACGACGGCTTTCTGCATCTCACCGATCGCGCGACCTTCATGATCGTGTCGGGAGGCGTCAACATCTATCCACAAGAATGCGAGAATCTGCTGATCACGCATCCGAAGGTCGCTGATGCCGCCGTGTTCGGCGTGCCGAACGACGACCTTGGCGAAGAGGTCAAGGCCGTGGTGCAACCGATGCCCGGCGTGACCCCGGATGCGGCCTTCGCTGATGAATTGATGGCGTTCTGCGCCAAGCATCTGTCACGGCAGAAAATCCCGCGCTCGATCGATTTCGAGGCCGAGCTGCCGCGGCTGCCGACCGGCAAGCTCTACAAGCGTCTGCTACGCGATCGCTATTGGGGCGATCGCAAGAGCCGGATCGTGTGACCCGAAGCCATATCGCATCAACAAGAAAAGGTAACAAACCATGGCTCATTCCGAAATCACCTATGCCGTCGCCGATTACGTCGCGACCATTACGCTTAACCGCCCGGACAAACTCAATGCCTGGACGCCGATCATGGCCGACGAGGTCAAGGCCGCGATGCGTGCGGCCACCGATGACGACAAGGTGCGCGTGATCGTGCTAACCGGCGCGGGTCGCGGCTTCTGCGCCGGCGCCGACATGAACCGCCTGTCGAATTTGAGCAACGACGGCGCGGGTGCCAAAATCGAAGCCGAAGCTCCGTTCGACACCTCGGCGCGGGTGGATTTCCAGCATCGGCAAGCCTATTTCGCCGCCGTGCCAAAGCCGATCATCGCCGCTATCAACGGCCCCTGCGCCGGGCTCGGCATGGTCATCGCGCTGTATTGCGACATGCGCTTCGGTGCCGACACAGCGGTATTTTCGAGCGCCTTCGCGCGACGCGGATTGATCGCGGAACATGGCATCAGTTGGTTGCTGCCGCGTCTGGTCGGACATTCCAAGGCGGCGGACCTGTTGCTGTCCGCGCGCAAGGTCGCGGCCGACGAAGCGTTGCGGATCGGCCTGCTCGATCGCGTCGTCGCCGGCGATCAATTAATGGCCGACACGCTGGCCTATGCGCGTGATCTCGCCACCTTGTCGTCGCCGCGCTCATTGCGCGTCATCAAGAAACAATTGTGGGAAGTCCCGTTTCAGACCCTGCAAGAGGCGATCGTCACGGCCGACCGCGAAATGCAGCTCTCGTTCGCCAGCGAGGATTTCAAGGAAGGCGTGAAGCACTTCGTCGAAAAGCGCGCGCCGCAATTCAGCGGGCGTTGAGGCGGTCGATCCGTCTTTGGTGAGTGGCCTCGCGACAACCATCTGTGCCGCAACGCACCATCAGCACAGCGACAGCCAGCACGGTCTGACCGTGTTGGCGGCGCCCGGAGGCGATCGCGCGGCGATTCGACAAGCGCATCGTCAACGGCTGACGCAAGAACGAGCGCGCTCCGTCTTAAAACCAATTGCAACCCTGCGATAGCTGTCGGATAAACCCGGCAGTCAACGAGGCCGCACCGGCCCGGGTCGTTTGGGGGATCGCAATGCCATTTCAAATCGGGACACGCTTCAGGCTGTCAGGCGGCCCTCTTGCGCTCGCGTTGTCGATAGCGCTGACAGGCACCGCGCTCGCTCGCGACATCAAAGTCGTCCATGTCTATGACAAGACCGGCGCCTTGGAAGCCTATGCCAAGCAGACGCAAGCGGGTCTTCTGCTCGGTCTCGAATACGCGACCAAAGGGACGATGATGGTCGGCAACGACAAGATCGTCATCATCGAGCGTGACAATCAAGGCAAGCCCGACGTCGCCAAGGCCCAGCTCGCGGCGGCGTACAGCGACGACGGCGCCGACATCGCGATCGGACCGACCTCGTCAAACAATGCGTTGGCGATGCTGCCGGTGGCCGAGGAATACAAAAAGATCCTGCTGGTCGAACCGGCCGTCGCCGATTCGATCACCGGCGCGAAGTGGAATCGCTACATCTTCCGCACCGGCCGCAACTCATCGCAGGACGCGATCTCCAACGCCGTGGCGCTCGACAAGAGCGATGTCACCATCGCGACGCTGGCGCAGGACTACGCGTTCGGCCGCGACGGTGTGAAAGCATTCAAGGGCGCGCTCAAGAATGCCAAGGTCGTGCACGAGGAATACCTGCCGACGACGACCACCGATTTCACGGCCGGCGCGCAACGCCTGTTCGATGCGCTGAAAGACAAACCGGGCCGCAAGATCATTTTCCTGTTGTGGGCCGGCGCGGGCAACCCGTTCAAGATCATTGATCTCGACCCCAAGCGCTTCGGTATCGAGATCGCGACCGGCGGCAACATCCTGCCCGCCATGGCGGCCTACAAGCAGCTCCCGGGCATGGAAGGCGCGACCTACTATTATTACGGCATCCCAAAGAACCCGATCAACGATTGGCTGGTGACCGAACACCAGAAGCGTTTCAACGCGCCGCCGGACTTCTTCACGGCGGGTGGCATGTCGGCGGCGATCGCGTTGGTCGAAACGCTCAAGAAGACCGGCGGCAAGACCGACGCCGAAACGCTGATCACCGCGATGGAAGGCCTCTCGTTCGAGACGCCGAAGGGCACGATGACCTTCCGCAAGGAAGACCATCAGGCGATGCAATCGATGTATCATTTCAAGATCGCGGTCGATCCGGCGTTGGCCTGGGGCGTTCCCGAACTGGTGCGCGAAATCAAGCCATCCGAAATGAACGTGCCGATCCAGAACGTCCGGTGATCGCGCCGTCTCTCGCAACCCGCGACCTGACCGTCCGCTTCGGCGGTCATGTCGCGGTCAATGCCGTGTCGTGCTCGTTTCAGCCAGGCACGCTGACCTGCATCGTCGGCCCCAACGGGGCCGGCAAGACCACATATTTCAATTTGATTTCGGGCCAGATCACGCCGAGCGGCGGCACCATCCTCCTGAACGGCAACGACATCACGCGCATGGCGGTGTCGCAGCGCGCCTTGCGCGGGCTGGGGCGCGCGTTCCAACTCACCAGCCTGTTTCCACGATTGAGCGTCATCGAAAACGTGCGCCTCGTGATGCAATCGCGCCAGGGCTTCGGCCTCTCGCTGCTGTCGACGTGGACCTCGCATCGTCAAGCCATCGAGGACGCCGACGCCTGCCTCGTTCGCGTCGCACTGACCAAGCGCCGCGACACGCTCGCCGCCGAACTGTCGCATGGCGATCAGCGCAAGCTCGAAGTCGCGATGCTGCTGGCGCTCGATCCCGACATCTTCATGTTCGATGAGCCGACCGCCGGCATGAGCGTCGATGAGGTGCCGGTCATTCTCGATCTGCTGCAAGGCATCAAGAAGGACACCGCCAAGACGATCCTTCTGGTGGAACACAAGATGGATGTCGTGCGCTCGCTCGCCGACCGCATCGTGGTGCTGCATAATGGCACGCTGCTCGCCGATGGCAAACCGGCCGACGTGATGGATCTGCCGATCGTGCACGAGGCCTATCTCGGTTCACTGCCGCCCGTGCAAGGGACCGCGCATGTCTGAGATCTTGCTGTCTCTGAAAAACGTCGAAACCCGCATCGGGCCCTATCACATCCTGCACGGCGTCGATCTCGATGTCCCGAAAGGCAGCGCGACCATGCTGCTCGGCCGCAACGGGGCGGGCAAAACCACCACCGTCCGCACCATCATGAATCTGTGGCGCGCCAGCGCCGGCACGATTCACTTCGACGGCCGCGACATCACCAACCTCGAGACGCCCGACGTGGCGCGGCTCGGCATCGGCTACGTGCCCGAGACGATGGGCATCTTCGCCGACCTGACGATCGCGGAAAACATGCGGCTCGCTGCGTTTTCCGGCAAGATCGACACGCAACGTCTTGAGCGTATTTTCACGATGTTTCCGGCGATCAAGCGGTTCTGGCTGGCGCGGGCCGGCACGCTGTCCGGTGGTCAGAAACAGATGCTGTCGATCGCGCGCGCCATCGTCGAGCCGCGCCGGCTGCTCATCATCGACGAGCCGACCAAGGGCCTCGCGCCGGCTATCGTCGGCAACATGGTTCCGATTTTCCGCGACCTCAAGCAGTCCGGCGTCACCATTCTGATGATCGAGCAGAACTTCGCCTTCGCCAATGCGATCGGCGATCATGTCGCGGTGATGGACGACGGCAAGGTGGTCCACGCCGGCACGATGGCTGAACTCGCCGACAACGAAGCGATTCAGCGCAGGCTGCTCGGCCTGTCCATGGCGTCACATCAGTAGAAAGATTCCCGATGGTCGCAACTCCTGCCCCCGCCGCGCACGCAACCGACGATCTGCCGCGCCGCCCCGTCGATTGGCTGCCGATGGCGCTGGTCCCAGCCGTGGCGCTGATCGCGATACCGTTCATCGGGAGCCCCTCGACCTGGCTGACGCTGACCATTGCCGGCCTCGCGATGGGCGTCATCATCTTCATGATCTCGTCCGGTTTGATGCTGGTGTTCGGCTTGATGGACGTGATGAATTTTGGCCACGGCGCCTTCATCACGCTTGGGGCCTATGTCGGGCTGACGATCTTCGCGCCGCTCTCCGTGTGGATCGACTCCAGCAACCTCGCCCTGAATCTGCTGGTGCTGACGCTCGGGCTGCTTGCCGCCGTGGTCGTGGCCGGCGCGGTCGGGTTGGTCTTCGACCGCGTCTTGATCCGGCCCGTCTACGGCAATCACCTCAAGCAGATTCTCATCACGATGGGCGGTTTCATCGTCGTCGAGCAATTGATCCGCGCGATCTGGGGCGCGGAGATGGTGACGCTGAACATTCCGGCGGCGTTGCGCGGCTCGCTTTTCATCGGCGACGCCGCGATCGAGCGCTATCGCATCCTCGCGCTGGTCGTCGGCGCCGGCGTGTTCGCGGCAATGCTGCTGATCCTCACAAAGACGCGCATCGGTTTGCAGATCCGCGCCGGCGTCGAGGATCGCGATATGCTGGAAGCGATGGGCTATCGCACCCGACACCTGTTCGTCGCGGTGTTCGTCGCGGGCGCGATGCTCGCCGGCATGGGCGGCTTGATGTGGGGACTCTATCAGCAGAACTTCACGCCCGCGATCGGCTCGCAGGCCAACGTGCTGATCTTCATCGTCATCATCATCGGCGGCCTCGGCTCGACGACGGGCTGCATGATCGCCGCCTTGCTGGTCGGCCTCACCACGAACTACACCGGATTTGCCGAACCGAAGATCGCGCTGTTCTCCAACATTCTGCTGATGTTGCTGGTGTTGCTGTGGCGACCGCAGGGCCTCTATGCCGTGGTGAACCGATGAGCATTCTCTCCGGCGACAGCCCGCGCAGCCGTCTGCTCGCCGCCGCGATCATCCTGCTGGTGCTCGGCCTCGCGATCGCGCCGTTCGCGTTTTCGAGCGCGCGGACCATGAACACCGCCGCGAAAATTCTGGTCTTCATCGTACTGGTCGCCAGCTACGACCTGATACTCGGCTTCGCCGGCATCATCTCCTTCGCGCATACGATGTTCTTCGGCATCGGCGCCTACGGCGTCGCGATCGCGATGAGCCGCATGGAGCCGGGCTGGATCGCATTGGCAACCGGGAGCGTCGCCGCGCTGGCGGTCTCCGCCGTGTTGGCCACGATCATCGGATTGTTCTCGCTGCGGGTTCGCACGGTGTTCTTCGCGATGATCACGCTGGCGGTCGCGACCGCCTTCACGACGGCGGCGTCGCAATTGTCCGACTGGACCGGCGGCGAAGACGGCATCAGCTTCAAGATGCCGGCGATCTTTCAGCCAAGCTTCAGGCTGTTCGAGCAGCCGGTGCTCGGGCTGAACGTCAATGGCCGCGTGCTGTCGTATTATTTTATCTTTGTCTGCACGATCGCGCTGTTTCTGCTGATGCTGAGGATCGTCAATTCGCCGTTCGGCCGCGTCTTGCAGGCGATTCGCGAAAACAGCTTTCGCGCCGAGGCGGTCGGCTATCGCACCATCGTCTACCGCACGCTCGCCAATGTGCTGGCCGCCATGTTCGCGGCCTGCGCCGGTATCTTGATGGCGATCTGGCTGCGCTATAATGGGCCGGATACGACGTTGTCACTGGAGATCATGATCGACATCCTGCTGATGACGGTGATCGGCGGCATGGGCACGCTCTATGGCGCGATCGTCGGGGCGACGTTGTTCATGGTGGCGCAGACCTATTTGCAGGACGTGATGGCCCTGGTCTCGGGCGCGACCGGCCACATTCCGCTGCTGTCGAATATCGTGCATCCGGACCGTTGGCTGCTGTGGCTCGGCGTGCTCTTCATTCTCAGCGTCTATTATTTCCCGCAGGGCATCGTCGGCAGCCTGCGCGATCGCGCGAAGCGCTGAACCTACTGCGACGCTTTTGGGCGGATGATCGCCCAACCGATCCGCAGCGGCGGCTGGCGGCCGTTGACGAGCCGGTCGAAGCCGCGCGGCACTTCCGCCACCAGCCCCGGAAAGCGCCGCGCGATGGCCGCCGGCGGCGTGCCAAGCGCATCGGTCGCGCGCCACAGCACCACGCCGCCGCGCTCAATCAGATCGGACGGCGTCAACCACGGTGTTCGCGCGGGCTCGTCATCCAGCAAAAGATGCGGCCGCGATCGACCGATCGCGACCAACGCGGCCAACTGCGGATCGCCCGCGACAGCCTGCAATGGCTTGCCGGTGCGACGCTCGTAATTCTCGCCGAAGAATCTGGCGATCGCCGTTGCGGGAAGCGTCGTCGCGCTCGCCTCGTCCCGGATCCACGGCTGCACGAAGACGATCGCCGCGGCGAGAACGGCGGGCGCGATGACAGCCAGCGCCCATACCTTTCGCAGCAGGCGATACTGACGTAATGCGATCAAATCGCCGCTGAGAACGATCACCGCGAGGCCGGCCGGCAGCAACGCGATACCCGCGCCGCCGACGACATTGTCCCAGCCATATAATCCCGCCACCACGCAGCCGATCAATGCCGGCACCAGCGCAAAGATCATGACGAAGCGGCGGCCGACCGGATCGACGCCGGCGCGGGCGATCACCGGCGGCTTCTCGCCAAAGCGGTTTAACCGGCGGCTGGTCATCATCGTCAGCACGATGACGCCGGTCATCGAAAACAACAGTCCGCCGAGGAGCCAGAGCGCGAGCAGGCCCTTGGCGTCGAACCGATTGAGTGCCGGAAGCGCCAAGGCCGGCGCGCCGTTGCGAAGCAGCCACAGACCGTAAGGCAGCACGATCACGGCAACGATCAGCAGCGCATACAAAAGATCGACCGACGCCAGTCGCCGGCGGCCGCCCGGCATCGCCAATATCACGGCGGCGACAAACGCCAGCAATGCCGGCGCGGCGGATGTCGTCAGCACCAGCAAGCCCGCCGCGACGGCCAGCATCACCCAGGCCTGTCGGCGGCCCTGCCCGATCAGTCGCCAGGTCTGCAGCAGCAACAGCGCCCAGAGCGGCCGCGCCAGAATGTCGGGACCGAAGGCGACGCCTGGCGAGCTGAACGTCGTCACCGTGACCGTGAGCAACACCGCCAGCACGGCGTGCGGGCCGCCGACAATCGCGCGGCCGAGCTGATAAAGCCACCAGAAGGTCAGCAGGAAACAGATTTGAGCCAGCAGATAGACGCCCGCGATGTGATTGCCGGCCGCGCGAAAGGCGATGTCGGCCAGCCAGAACGCCAGCGGCGGGCCATCCGGCGTGCCGAGCCGATATTCGCGCCCGATCGCCAGCGCCGTCGCGACGTCGGCGGGCGGGCTGCCGTAGATCAGGAGCGGCAGAACCAGCCAGATCGCGGCTTGCACCAGCAACACGACCCAGATTACCAGCCGCGGCCGGGCGCGGATTAACTCGACGTTCAGGGAGGTGAAACGCATGAACGGCTGGTGCCCGCTGAAGCCTGGGCCTCAGGTGATAGAGGGCGCTTGCAGGAGAGGCAACATGCGTGTCCCGGACGCGGCGGCGGTGTGAGGCGGCGGAGCGACACCACGGCGTCGCCCGGTCGGAACCAATGCGAATGCCGCTTTGCTACGATCCCGGTTCGCTGCGCGGCGCGGCGCTGGTGCCGCACAACGGACCCGGACACAAATGAAGGCGAGCGGTCAGCGCGCGACCGCCTCGAACATGTCGGGCGCGCGCTGTGGCATCTCAATCCCTTCGAACCGCAGTCGCGCGGCAAGAACGGGCGCGAACAGAGCGCGGTGATGCCGGCTCGGGCCGAGGCGGTTCAGCGCCGCCAGGTGTTCCGGCACGCCGTAGCCTTTATGGTTTTCGAAGCCGTAGCCGGGGCATTCCTCGGCAAGTCGGCACATCAGCCGGTCTCTCGTCACTTTGGCGACGATCGACGCCGCCGCGATCGACAGCACCAACGCGTCGCCGCCGATGACGGCGCTGCAATCGCAATCGGGCGGCGTCAATATCTTGTCGCGGCCGTCGACCAGAACGTGACGCGGGGTTTGCGGCAGCGCATGGACGGCGCGCGACAGCGCCCACAGCGACGCCCGCAATATATTATCGCGGTCGATCCGCAGCGGCGACGCAAAGGCCACGGCGAAGGACGACGTCGCGCAAATCTGCGCGAACAGCGCCTCGCGCTTCTCAGGTGTCAGCTTCTTGGAATCGTCGAGGCCCTTCGGGATGCGCTTCGGATCCAACACCACGGCCGCGGCCACCACCGGACCGGCCAAAGGACCGCGCCCGGCCTCGTCGCAGCCGGCGACAGGGCCGACGCCGGCTTTCATCAACGCGCGCTCACGCTTGAAACTCGGCGGCGCGACGGCAATGACGCCCTTCTGAAGCTTGGCCGGCTGGCTTTTGATGCTGTCGCGAATCATGGCCGCAGGATTACGGGGAGGCGCCGTTTGCGCAACCCCGGAACTCATCTCATGCCCGCAATTCAATAGAGGTCTATCAAACCGCGAAATCGGCGGGTGGGAGCGACGGCACGTCTGGGGTCCCGTCACTCCCACCCTAGCCCCTCTCCCTGAGGCGGAAGAGGGAATTGTGAGCGTCTAAAACAAGCTCAACTGCTCGCCATTGCGCTTCGGGCGGGCGAAATGATCGGTCGTCAGTTTCACGCGGCGCTTGTTCAGCCCGAGCCGGGCGCAGGCGATCTCGAAGCGACGACCGATCATCCACGCCATCGGCCCGGTGCCTTTCATGCGCGTGCCCCATTGCGAGTCGTAGTCGCGGCCGTCGCGCATGTCGCGGATCAGCGTGAAGACATGGCGATAGCGATCCGGATAGTTCGCCATCAGCCATTCGCGAAACAGGTCGCGCACTTCGAGCGGCAGGCGCAACAGCACGTAACTCGCTTCCCTGACCCCGGCATGCGCGGCCGCGTCGAGAATGCGCTCGATCTCGACATCGTTCAGCGCCGGAATCACCGGCGCGACCATCACCGTGGTCGGAATGCCGGCCTCGGATAGTTGCCGCAGCGCTTCGAGCCGCTTGGCTGGCGCCGACGCGCGCGGCTCCATGCTGCGCGCCAGTTTCGGATCGAGCGTGGTGACGGAGATCGCGACCTTGGCGAGGTTGCGCTTCGCCATCCGCGCCAGGATGTCGATGTCGCGCGTCACCAGCGCCGATTTCGTCACGATGCCAACCGGATGCGAGGTGCGCTCCAGCACCTCAAGCAACCCGCGCATGATCTTGGCGTCGCGTTCGATCGGCTGATACGGGTCGGTGTTGGTGCCGATCGCCATCGTCTTTGGTTCGTAATTCGCCGCCGCCAGTTCTTTTTCGAGCAAACCCGGCGCGTCCGGCTTGGCAAACAGCTTGGATTCGAAATCCAGCCCCGGCGACAGGCCTAAAAAGGCGTGGGTCGGTCGCGCGAAACAATAGACGCAGCCATGTTCGCAGCCGCGATAGGGATTGATCGAACGGTCGAAACCGATGTCAGGCGATTCATTGCGCGTGATGACTTTTCGCGCGGTATCGACGCCCAGCGTGGTCTTGAACGCCGGCAAGTCGTCGAGGCTCTGCCAGCCATCGTCGAAAGCGACCCGCGCCTCGACCTCGAACCGGCCCGACGCGTTGGATTGAGCGCCGCGACCGCGTCGCCGTTCCCGATCGATCGCAACCGCGATTTCGGTGAACGGAGACAGCGCACCCGCCGGATCGGAGGGCAACGTCGCCGGCGGGTGCTTGAGGGCAGTGGATGCGCGTCTCATGCCGCCAAGATAGCGAGTCGCAGGAACAAATCAAGAACATAAAAGCGTGCGCATGCTGGCGCGTGCGTTTGCCGTCGACCCCGTTATATAGATCGCATGCTGAGCGTTATCATTGTTACCGATGGTCTGGAGCAACCGGCCGTCGCCACTTTGGCGGCGCTGGTGCCGGGGGCGGCTGCCGGCGTCATTCGGGAGGTGCTGCTGGTCGATCGCAGCGGCAGTGACACGATCGCGCGCGTCGCCGATATCGCCGGCTGCGGTTATATCGCGTTCGAGGGATCGCGCGCGGCGGCGCTGGCGGCAGGGGCGGCGAGCGCACGGTCGTCGTGGCTGTTGTTCGTGCCCGCCGGCGCGGTGCTCGATACCGGCTGGATCGACGAGACCACGCAATTCGTTCAGAGCGTTTCGACCAGTGGCCGTCCGCGCGCGGGCATCTTCCGCTATGCGCGATCACCCTATGCCGTGACAAGCTGGCGCGAACGGCTTCGCTGGGTGGCGCGGATGCTCGGCTTGCCTTCGGCCGATCAGGGCCTGCTGATTTCGCGCGAGCATTACGATCGGCTTGGCGGCTACGCGCCCGACGCGCGGCGCGCGGAATCGAAATTGCTGCGCCGGCTCGGGCGGTCGTCGCGAACGCTCCTGCGCAGCCGCATCGTGGTCGCGTGAAGATACTTGCCAACGGCAACTAATTAGTTGACGATGACAAGCATCGAGGCGAGCCATGACCCAGACGGTTGTCGACCATCAGATTTCAGCCGTGAGGCAATTCAACCGCTTCTACACGCGACGACTTGGCGTGCTTGAACAGCAGTTGCTCGACAGTCCCTATTCGCTGACCGAGGCGCGTGTGCTGTACGAGCTCGCGCATCGCGATGCGCCGCTGGCCAAAGAGCTGGCGGGCGATCTCGGGCTCGACGCGGGCTATCTCAGCCGCATCATCCAGGGATTTTCAGAAAACGGACTTCTCAACCGCAGGCCTTCGGCAGCCGACCGGCGGCAATTCCATCTCGGGCTGACCGCCAAAGGGCGGCTCGCGTTCGGCCGGCTGGCGAAACGGTCCTATGACGAGATTGCCGGCATGTTGCGAAAGATCGGACCTCGCAACGCCGAACGTGTCGTGGCCGCGATGACCGTCGTTTCCGAGTTGCTCGACGACACCCCCGGCCCGCCGCCGATCGCGACATTGCGCGAGCCCCGCCCGGGCGATATCGGCTGGGTGGTGCAAAGCCACGGCGCGCTTTATGCCGCGGAGTATGGTTTCGACGCCTCGTTCGAGGCGCTGGTCGCCAAGGTCACGAGTGAATTTTTGAGCTCGTTCGATGCGTCGCGCGAACGGTGCTGGATCGCGGACATCGACGGCAAGCCGGTCGGATCGGTTTTTCTTGTCAGACAGTCGGACGACGTCGCGAAGTTGCGGCTGCTGCTGATCGATCCGACCGGGCGCGGTCAGAAATTGGGCCGGCGCCTCGTGGCGGAATGCATCGGCTTCGCGCGGCAATCCGGCTATCGCAAAATCACGCTGTGGACGCAGAGCATCCTTGTGGCGGCCCGGACACTTTATCAGGACGCGGGCTTTGTATGTGTCGCGACCGAACCGCACCGCAGCTTCGGACAGGATCTGATCGGCGAGACCTGGGAGCTCGAATTATAGGGTCTTGGCAACCGTCATTGCGGGGAGCAGCGATCGTTGTCTTCGAGGCATCGCCGCGACGAAGCAATCCAGTGCTGCCTTGATTTGCGCGAATAGACTGGACTGCTCGCAATGACGGCCTTGAGCGATCGCCTTGCGGCTATCCCAGACGTTGCCTTGTTACTTCGCCTTGCCGCGCTTGAGATGTTCGTCCAGTCGCGGCATGATCTCGACGAAATTGCACGGCGTCGAACGATAGTCGAGCTGATGCGCGAGGATGCCGTCCCAGCCGTCGCGGCACGCGCCCGGAGAACCCGGCAGGCAAAAGATGAATGTCGCGCCGGCCGTGCCCGCCGTGGCGCGGCTCTGGATCGTCGACATGCCGATTTTTGCGTGGCTCAGCATGTGAAACGCGATCGAAAAACCGTCCATCCGCTTCTCAAACAACGGCTCGATCGCTTCCGGCGTGACATCGCGGCCGGTGAATCCGGTGCCGCCGGTCGTGATGATCGCATCGATGGCGGGGTCGGCGATCCATGACTGGATCACACGGCGGATTGCATCGACCTCGTCGGTGACGATGTCGCGCGCGGCGAGCCTATGGCCGGCGGCGGTCAACCGATCGACCAGCGTGGTGCCGGATTTGTCGTCCGCCAGGCCGCGCGTGTCGGAGATCGTCAGCACGGCGATGCCGAGTGGGATGAACTGCCTGTCGGTTGTCGTCATCGCGCGCCTCCGTCAGTCCTTGCCAAGCGACATATCCGGCGCATCGGGGCGCTTCATGCCGACGACATGATAGCCGGCATCGACGTGATGCACTTCGCCCGTCACGCCGCGCGACATGTCGCTCAGCAGATACAGCGCGCTGTCGCCGACATCCTCGATCGTCACCGTGCGGCGCAGCGGCGAATTGAGCTCGTTCCATTTCAGGATGTAGCGGAAGTCGCCGATGCCCGATGCCGCCAGCGTCTTGATCGGGCCGGCCGATATCGCGTTGACGCGAATGTTCTTCTCGCCGAGGTCGGCCGCGAGATAACGCACGCTGGCTTCCAGCGCGGCCTTGGCGACGCCCATGACGTTGTAATGCGGCATCCACTTTTCCGCGCCGTAATAGGTCAACGTGACGATCGAGCCGCCATCGACGAGCAGCTTCTCGGCGCGCTGCGCGATCGCGGTCAGCGAATAGCAGCTGATCAGCATCGTCTTGGAAAAATTGTCGGCGGTGGTTTCGAGATAGCGCCCGTCGAGCTGGTCCTTGTCCGAAAACGCGATGGCGTGAACGACGAAATCGATCTTGCCCCACTGCTTTTCAAGTTCGGCGAAAACCGCGTCGATGGTCGAGGGATCGGTGACATCGCAATGGCCGAGCAGGATGCCGCCGAGTTCCTGCGCCAGCGGCTCGACCCGCTTCTTCAGCGCATCGCCCTGCCAGGTCAGCGCAATCTCTGCGCCCTGGGCGCGGCAGGCTTTCGCGATGCCCCAGGCAATCGAACGATTGTTGGCGACGCCGAGGATCACGCCGCGCTTGCCCTGCATCAGGCCGTTAGCTTGCACCATCATCATATCCACTTCACGACATCAGCCGGGATCACCGGACATTTCGGGTACACCAGCAGAGCGGCCCGGCATAGCCCCAATCTCTCACCACCATTGACGCGGAATATCAGCCCGATGAGGGTGTTAGTGTGATCGGGCAACCGCATTCGCGGCACGAGATCGGGCGACGATGAGCGCGTTTCGCGACGATATGGAGGCGATGATTCCGGCGCTGCGGCGTTACGCGCGGGCTTTGACGCGCGAGGTCGATCTGGCCGACGATCTGGTGCAGGACACGCTGGTGCGGGCGCTGCGTTCCGAAAAACTTTTCCTCGGGGGCGATCTGCGAAGCTGGCTCTACACGATCCTGACCACTCTCAACCGCAATCGCCGCCGAACGCTGGCGCGTCAGCCGCTGATGACCTCGCAGGTCGAGATCGGCGCGGATGCGTCCGGGACCGAGGCCGAGGGCCGCGACATCGCCCGCGCGCTGGCAACGTTGCCGGACGAGCAGCGCGCGGTGTTGCTGCTCGTGATGTTGGAAGGGCTAAGCTACCGCGAGGTCGCCGAAGTGCAGAGCGTGCCGATCGGCACCGTGATGTCGCGGCTGGCTCGTGCCCGCGCCCATGTGAAGGCGGCGCTGGAGGGCCAGCGCGCGCCGTTACGGGCGGTGAAGTGATGATGGAAGAAAGACTGCCGAAATGACCGACCGCGATATTCCCGTCACCGAAGACGAACTGCATGCCTATGCCGACGGCGAATTGCCGGCGGAGCGGCGCGGCGACGTCGAACGCTGGCTTGCCACCCATCCCGACGACGCCGCGCGGCTGCAATCATGGCGCGCGATCGGTGACGCCTTGCATGCCCGCTACGGCAATGTCGCCGACGAGCCGGTGCCGGCGCGGCTGTCGATCGACAGATTGGCGCGGCCGCCGCGACGCTGGATCGGCAGCGCGATCGCGGCGACGTTGGCGGCGTTCCTGATCGGCGGCGGCGCCGGCTGGCTCGCGCGCGGCGCGGCGATCACGCCATCGACCTTCGCCGATTTCACCGGCGACGCGCTCGGCGCACATCGGCTGTATGTGGTCGAAGTGCGTCATCCCGTCGAGGTCGCCGGCAACGAGCGCGCGCATTTGCAGCAATGGTTGTCCAAGCGCGTCGGCTATGAGGTGAAGGCGCCCGAACTTGACGGGACCGGGCTGAAGCTCGTCGGCGGCCGGCTGTTGCCGGGCCCGCAGGCGCCGGCGGCGTTTCTGATGTATGAGAGCGCCAGCGGCGAACGCTTCACGCTGTTCACCTCGCGCGCCGCGACCGACGCGACGCAGATGCGCTATGCCTCGCGCAATGCCGATGGCGCGTTGTTCTGGGCCGATCACGGCGTTGGCTATGTTTTGACTGGCCCGACCGACAAAGACAGGCTTCATCAGGTCGCGCGGCTGGTTTACGATCAGACCGAGAAGGGCGGCGGGTGACGCCGCGCGCCACAGACGTCATCCCCGCGCGCGCAATGACGCTTCGCGCCGCGAGGTTACAACTCGCTGCGCGGATTGTATGGGTGATCCGCCCGCCATTTTTCCATCAGCGCCTCCAGCTCGGCGTCGTTGCCGTCGGGTAGCATGATGCGTGTGGTGACGAACAGGTCGCCATTGACGCCGGCCTTCGGCAGGCCCTTGCCCTTCAGCCGAAACGTGCGGCCGCTCGACGTGTTCTTTGGGATCGACAATTCGACCGCGCCCGACAGCGTCGGCACGCGCACCTTGCCGCCGAGCACCGCCTCATAGAGCGCGATCGGCAGATCGACGCGTAGATCCTGACCATCGACCTTGAACACCGGATGGTTGGCGATCGTCACCGTGATCATCAGGTCGCCGGGGCGATGGCCGGGCGCGGTTTCGCCCTGCCCCTTCAGCCGGATCTGCTGGCCGGACGTCACTCCCGGCGGGATCTTGACGTTCAATTCCTTGCCGGTCGGCAGCCGGACGCGCTTCTCGGTGCCATTCACGGCCTCCTCGAGCGATACCGTCATGGCCACGGCGAGGTCGAGCTCGGGCGCGCCCATGCTCGATGTATCGAATTCGAAGCCGCCAGGGCCGCGCCGCGCGCCGCGCAGGCCGGCAGAACTCGCCGCGCCGCCGAACATGCTGTTCAGAATGTCCTCAAAGCCGCCCGCGCCAGCGCCGCCGAACTGCGCGCCGCCAGGTCCACCCATGCCGGCGCCGCGAAAGGTCCTTTCGAAGCCACCTGGGCCGCCGCGCCCGCCGCCCGGAAAGCCCTGAAATTTCGGCTTGCCGTCGGCGTCGATCTCACCGCGATCGAACTGCTTGCGCTTGTCCTCGTCGCCGATGATCTCATTGGCCGAGTTGACCTCGGAAAACCGCTCGGCGGCCTTCGGATCGTCCTTATTGTTATCGGGATGATGCTTCTTGGCGAGCTTGCGATAGGCGCTCTTGATGGCAGCCGCGCTTGCGCTTCGCGGCACCCCCAAGACCTCATAGGGGTCGCGCATCCGTGTCTCCTTCAGGCAAATGAATTGGCGGCCGCGAGGCCTGCGTCGCCTGTCATCTGGGGGCTTCGTGTCATTTTTGCAACGGGGTTGTCCCGGGCTGGTTAAGGCTCAGGTTTTATTCCACGGCTTCAGCGTGTGGATATCCCAGCCGCCACGGCCGCTCTGGCAGGCCGCGCCATGCAGCCAGCTTTCCGAACTGCCGTTGACATAGCTGGCGAGAAAATCGCGGCAGGTCTTGCCCTCGGCCACATAGGACGTCGCGATCGGCGTCACCGA
>JAQGJY010000054.1 GCA_028290325.1 Tardiphaga sp. | reverse complement strand
CCATGTCGTCCCAATCCCTGTCGCAGCACGCGATCCCCGCTTCCTTGACCACGCCGGTTCGCGGCGCGCCGCTCGGCCGCGTTGATCGGCCGTTTCGCGGCATCCTGCTGCTGATGAGTTCGACCATCTTCCTGGCGGCGTCGGACGCGATGGCCAAGTATCTGGCGAAGTCGCTGCCGCCGGTCGAGATCGCGTGGCTGCGCTTCGCGATGTTCGTGTTGATCATGCTGCCGATCGTGATCCGCCATCCACGCGCGATGCGGTCGCTGACCCCCGGCATTCAGACGCTGCGCGGCGTCGCGATGCTGGCCTCGTCGGTGTTCTTCATTTCAGGTCTGCAGTATCTGCCGATCGCGGAAGCTTCGGCGACCGCGTTCATTGCGCCAATCTTCGTGACCGGGCTTTCGATCGTCTTTCTCGCCGAGAAAGTCGGCACGCGCCGCTGGATCGCGACCATCGTCGGCTTGATCGGCGTGTTCATCATCGTGAAGCCGGGCACCGCGGCGTTTCATCCCGCCGCGATCCTGCCGATTCTGTCGGCGCTCGGCTGGGCCTGCACGCTGGTGCTGACGCGCAAGATGAGCGGCGCGGACAGCGTCATCACCACGATGAGCTATACGGCGCTGGTCGGGTTTTTGATGCTGAGCGCGGTCGTGCCGCTGTATTGGGTCACGCCGACCTGGCAGCAGGTCGCGATCGGTGCGGCGATCGGCCTCGCCTCGACCACCGGCCACTGGATCGTGGTGCTGGCCTTCCGCTACGCGGACGCCTCGGTGCTGGCGCCGTTTTCCTACAGCCAGCTGGTATGGGTGACGATTCTCGGTTTCCTGATGTTCGGCGAGATTCCGGATATCTGGACGGCGGTCGGGGCCGCGGTCATCATCGCCAGCGGGCTCTATACAGCGCATCGCGAGCGGGTGCGCCGGACCAGGATGGTCGCCGCCGAACCCTATCCGAGCGTGTAAAAACGAGGCCGTGTCGTCGCTTTAAAGCCAGAATGTCATATTGCGGCGTAAAATCGCGCTGGGCGCGGATGGAATTATCGTAAGCTCGAATGGTGAGCCTTGCTCTCGACACGGCGGTGATTTTATATGCGCCGTCGCCGCACTGGCGACGCCCGCATCTGGCGGGTTGGATTCCGCGAAGCCGCAGGACGAGGTCGCTCGCCAAAACGCTTTGTCGCTGTCGCCGGACTCCGTGTCCGTTTCTGCTTGTCCCGAATGAATGAGGTTTCCGATGGTCAACCGTTTGCAATTCTATATCGACGGCGCGTGGGTCGATCCGGTCGTGGCGAAGACGCACCCCGTGGTCAATCCGGCGACCGAAGAAGCGATGTATGACATCTCGCTCGGCTCCAAGGCGGATCTGGACAAGGCCGTCGCCGCCGCCAAAAAGGCGTTCGAGACGTTTTCCCAGACCTCGCGCGACGAGCGCGTCGCGCTGCTCACCAGGATCATCGAGATCTACAAGACCCGCATGAAGGATATCGGCGCCGCCGTGTCCGATGAAATGGGCGCACCGCTGCCGATGGCTGAAAAGATGCAGGCCGGCGCGGGTCTCGGCCACATCGCCGCGACGCTCGACGTCCTGAAAACCTACCAGTTCGAAGAGCGCCTGCCGGGCGCCACCGTCGTGCGTGAGCCGATCGGTGTCATCGGCATGATCACGCCATGGAATTGGCCGCTCAACCAGATAGCCTGCAAGGTCGCGCCCGCGATCGCCGCCGGCTGCACCATGGTCTTGAAGCCGTCGGAATATACCCCGACCTCGGCTTTGATCTTCGCCGAAATCCTGCACGAGGCCGGCGTGCCGAAGGGCGTGTTCAACCTCGTCAACGGCCTCGGCCCGGAGGTCGGTGCCGCGATGAGCGAGCACCCGGACATCGACATGATCTCGTTCACCGGCTCGACCCGCGCCGGTATCGATGTCGCCAAGCGCGCCGCGACCACCGTCAAGCGCGTCAGCCAGGAGTTGGGCGGCAAGTCGCCGAACATCATTCTTGAAGACGCGGACTTCACCAAAGCCGTCACCGGCGGCGTCGCGCACATGTTCAACAATTCGGGACAGTCGTGCAATGCGCCGTCACGCATGATCGTGCCGCTGAGCAAGATGAAGGAAGTCGCCGCCATCGCCAAGAGTGTCGCCGACAAGACCAAGGCGGGCGATCCGCGCGCCGAAGGCACCACCATCGGCCCGGTCGTCAACCGGATCCAGTGGGACAAGATCCAGGCGCTGATCCAGAAGGGCGTGGAGGAGGGTGCCACATTGGTCGCCGGCGGTCCGGGTCTGCCGGAAGGCGTCAACAAAGGCTTCTATGTGCGGCCGACGATCTTCGCCGACGTCACCGACGATATGACCATCGCGCGCGAGGAAATCTTCGGGCCGGTGCTCGTCATCATGGGGGCGAAGGACGAGGCCGAGGCGGTCAAGATCGCCAATGACACGCCGTACGGTCTGGCGGGTTACGTCTCCGCCGGCACGGTCGAGCGCGCCCGCAAGGTCGGTCGGCAGATCCGCGCCGGCAACGTCAATCTGCAAGGCGTTCCGAACGATCGCACCGCGCCGTTCGGTGGCTACAAGCAGTCCGGCAACGGCCGCGAGTGGGGCAAGTTCGGCCTTGAGGAATATCTCGAGGTCAAGGCGATCGCCGGCTACGACGCCGCCTAAATTTGTCCGATTGAATGGCGAAACGCCGGAGCGCGAGGACGCTCCGGCGTTTTGCGTTCGGACCTGGTGCGCCGAATCACGCGCTGCTAACCTTTTCTCCCGCGTGGCGCGAGGGCTCTGAGACGCTCGGCAGGGATGACAGCGGCATGCGGCCGCATCATCGAACCTAAGCCGCCTTTACGTTCATGCGTAGGCTCCTTGGTGGTTTGACTGGCTCCGCCTTGACCGACAACGGCAGACCTAACGCTTTGAGCAATCGATGATGGTGCCGAACTCCGGCTTTCCGCTGGCGGACAACGACCGATAGAGGCTTCCCCGCGAACGGCGAGAACGACGGGCGACGTCGGGCATTCCTTTCGCACGGGCGGCGACTCCGATCGCATGGGCGATCAGGCTGCTGTCGCCGCTCTCCATTGCTTGTTCGAGGTAGAATTGAAGTGCCTCAGCGGTGTCAAGAAATTCGGCTGAGTCATAGGCTGCCGTCTTGGCCATTGGTCTTAATCCAGTCTGAGAAGGTGCTTTGCGTCGCGATAGCCGGGCGCTGCGAATTCTTGCTGCATCCGGCTCGGGATTGGCAGCGATAGAGAAATCTCTCTGAGTTGCCTCCAATTTGTAGCGTC
>JAQGJY010000017.1 GCA_028290325.1 Tardiphaga sp. | reverse complement strand
TGTAGACCGGAATGCCGGTCTCGGATTTGAATGCGTCGGCGGCAACGTCGTTGCCGGCATACGTCGCCGCGACCGTGTAGCCAGCCGCCTTCAATGCCTTGCTGATTGCTCCGCCGATGCCGCGCGTCCCGCCGGTCACCAATGCAACTCTCGCCATCTCGAATTCCTCCTCGGGTTTTTTATGGGTCGAGGCATTGCGACCCACCTCCGAACATCAAAGAAAAAAATGCCCGGCGCAAGCGCCGAGCATTTCGTTGTATCAATTTCTAAAGCGAATGCGCGGCGAGATTTTCATCACGCCGTGGCGCAACATCAATCGCGTGCGATGCACGCGATATCAGTCACGCGCGATGCACATCGCGATGCCCATGCCGCCGCCGATGCACAAGGTCGCGAGTCCCTTCTTGGAATCGCGCTTCTGCATTTCGTGCAGCAACGTGACCAGCACGCGCGCGCCCGAGGCACCGACCGGATGGCCGATCGCGATCGCGCCGCCGTTGACGTTGACCTTGCCGGTGTCCCAGCCGAGATCCTTGTTCACGGCGCAGGCCTGCGCGGCGAAGGCTTCGTTGGCCTCGATCAGATCGAGATCGCCGATCGACCAGCCGGCTTTCTTCAGCGCGGCCCGCGACGCGGGAATCGGGCCGGTGCCCATGATTTTCGGATCGACGCCGGCCTGGCCCCACGAGACGATGCGGCCGAGCACAGCGCGGCCTTCCTTGGCGGCCTGCTTGGCCGACATCAGAATCACGACCGCCGCCCCGTCATTGATGCCCGAGGCGGAGCCGGCGGTGACGGTGCCGTCCTTCTCGAAAGCGGGCTTGAGTTTGGCCATCGCCTCGACGGTGGCGCCATGGCGCGGATATTCGTCGGCATCGACGACGATATCGCCCTTGCGCGACTTGATCGTGACCGGGACGATTTCGTCCTTGAACTTGCCGGCCTTCTGCGCGGTCTCGGCCTTCTGCTGCGAGGCGACGGCGAACTCGTCCTGTTGGGCGCGCGTGATCTGATACTGCTTGGCGACGTTCTCGGCGGTGTTGCCCATGTGATAGCCGTTGAAGGCATCCCACAGCCCGTCCTTGATCATCGTGTCGATGAATTCGAGATTGCCCATCTTGACGCCGCCCCGCAGATATTGCGCGTGCGGGGCCATGCTCATCGACTCCTGGCCGCCCGCGACGACGATTTCGGAATCGCCATTGAGGATCGCCTGATAGCCAAGCGCGACGGTGCGCAGTCCCGAGCCGCATAGCTGGTTGACGCCCCAGGCCGGACTTTCGACCGGAATGCCGGCATTGATCGCGGCCTGACGGGCCGGGTTCTGGCCCTGCGCGGCGGTCAGGATCTGGCCCATGATGACTTCGGAGACGCGGCCCGGCTCGATGCCGCCGCGCTCAAGCGCCGCCTTGATCGCGATCGCGCCGAGATCGTGCGCCGGCATGGTGGCGAACGCGCCGTTGAAGCTGCCGACCGGGGTGCGGGCGGCGCTGACGATGACGACATCGTCGGACATGGACATCTCCTTGGTTGTGGTTGTTCGGTTTGGAAAGGATCAGGCCGGCGCGAGCCGGCGATGGGGGGTGAAACTGCGGCGCATCCTGTTAACCTCATCGGCCGGTGTCAATCGCCGCAATTCCCGATTTCGGCCGATCGCATTCGAAATGCGCCATTGCCCTATTGCTATGCAACATCTTTGCGTCGCAATTAACCGTGGCGCACAAAACGGTAGCCGAAGCGAAGCGAAAATGCTTTCTTTATTGCAATGCGTCTAAACCGCCGGGCTCCGTCGCTCGGCTCCCGTTCCGGTTATGTATGTGTGAGCTCATGGCGAAAACAGACCAGCCCACCACGATCAAGAAATACGCGAACCGGCGGCTCTACAATACCGGAACCAGCACCTACGTGACGCTCGAAGACCTCGCGGCGATGGTGAAAATCGGCGAGGATTTTCTGGTCTATGACGCCAAGACCGGCGACGACATCACCCGCTCGGTTCTCGCGCAGATCATCTTCGAACAGGAGAACAAGGCCGGGCAGAACCTGCTGCCGACCACCTTCCTGCGCCAGTTGATCCGCTTTTATGGCGACAGCATGCAGATGGTGGTGCCGAAATATCTCGAACAATCGATCGATTCGCTGACGCGGGAGCAGGAAAAATTCCGCAAGCAGATGACCAACACGTTCAGCATGACGCCGTTCGCGCCGCTGGAAGAGCACGTCCGCCGCAACATGGAACTGTTTCAGCAGACATTTTCGATGTTCAAGCCGTTCGTGCCGCCGCGCAGCGGCCACGCCGCCGCAGAGCCCGACAAAGTGGCGGCATCCGAGGTCACGCATGACGGCGGCGACGACATCAACGATCTGCGCCGCCAGATGAAGGACATGCAGGATCGGCTGGAGCGGATGTCGAAAGAGCCGCGCAAGGACGATTGATCGAACAGCGCGTTCTCGCGATAGACCCTGATGCTCCGCGTTCGCTCTCCCCTTGTGGGAGAGCGGCGCTCGCTTTGATTCACGCCCCGACCGGCGGCTCGACGACGACATCCGCCGCGCCGAGATCATCTTCGCCGAGATCGGCCAGCTCGCATTCCAGGCACTCGACGTCGAGCCGCAGCGCGCCGCCATCCGCGAACATCAGCATCGTCGCGCCACCCGGCGGTTCACCGGGATGAAATTCGATGCCGAGCAATTCCAGAGCCGTATCCGGCGCGTCGAGATCGATGTTGCGCGATTTGCACGACAGCACCCGCTCGAAGCGCAGCGCCGACACCATGCGGCGCGGCGCCGGCAAAGCCCGTTGCTGATTGCCCAGGAGAACCTCGTTCCAGTCCAGCCGGTTCATGCCGATGACCAGGCGCTTCTCGCTTTGCCGCCAGATGATATCGCCGGCGCGGACGCGAGCATCCTGCACATGCGCGGAGATCACCGCGAGGTCATCGGGATCGAGCGCGATCAGCTTGCGCGGTGCCGGCATGGCCAAAACCTTTCCAGGTCTTTGTCATTGCGAGGAACCTATCGCCTCGTTGTGAGGAGGTAGGTGACGAGCAATCCGGCTTCGTTAGGCTGGATTGCTTCGCGGAGTTTATCCCGTGGCGGCGCGTGCGCCGGCCCGTTGGCTCGCAACGACCGGTTCACTTACCCGCTGATGCGCTCGATGGTGGCGCCGCACGCGGACAGCTTGTCTTCCAATCGCTCGAAACCACGATCGAGATGATAGACGCGGTTGACCATGGTCTCGCCTTCGGCCACCAGGCCGGCGATCACCAGTGACACCGAGGCGCGCAGATCGGTCGCCATCACTGGCGCGCCGCGCAATTTCGCGATGCCGTCGATGGTCGCGGTCTCGCCGTCGAGGCTGATCCGCGCGCCGAACCGCGCCAGTTCCTGCACGTGCATGAAACGGTTCTCGAAGATCGTCTCGGTGATGTGCGACGAGCCCTTGGCGCAAGCCATCAGCGCCATCAACTGCGCCTGCAAATCCGTCGGGAAACCGGGAAATGGCGCGGTCT
>JAQGJY010000008.1 GCA_028290325.1 Tardiphaga sp. | reverse complement strand
ATGCCGATCTGGGCCACGAGATCGACAATATGGAAGGGCTCGATTGCCACGTGACCGCCGAGGGCGATACCGTATTGACGATGATCTCCGACGACAATTTCTCGTTGATCCAGCGCACGCTGCTGCTGCAGTTCACGCTGGTCGAATGAGCGCGAAATCCGATCAACGACCTGAGACGCTCGCATCGTGAAACGTGCTACGGTTGAGCAATGAACGTCCCGGTGAATGGAGGGTCGATGTCCAAGCCAATGATTTTTACAATCTCGGCGACCTGGGATCAGGATGCGTCGGTATGGAGCGGGCATTGCGACGAAATTCCTGCGGCTGCTGACGCAGCAACGCTCGATGGACTGCTCGCCAAAATGTCGGCGATGGCGCTCGATTTGCTGCCGGACAACCATCCCGATGTCGCGCCGGAGTCGCTGTATTTGCAGATCACGGCCTTGCGCGAGGCCGAGCCTGCGGCGGCTTGAATGGCGCCTCAGTTTGATCGCGCCTTGCGTGAATTGCTATCGGCGGCAGGGTGCCGCTTGATACGACAAGGGCGCGGCAGCCACGAAATCTGGCACAGCCCAATCACGCGACGAAACTTTGCAGTACCAATCGGCATCCCGAGCCGGCATACGGCGAATGCCATTCTGCGGCAGGCCGGATTGCCGAAAGCATTTTGAAAAACAAAACGGCCGGGTCCCGAGACCCGGCCGCTTCGAATTCATACGTTTTCAGAAGCGATCAGCTCGCCGCGGCGACAGGCGCCGGAGTTGCGGACTGCTTTTTCTCGATGGCGCGCTTGAGCAGCACGGCCTTCTGCGACAGTTCGGCGGTGCCGGCCTTGTTCAGGAAGGCATCGAGGCCGCCGCGATGATCGACGCTCTTCAGCGCGTTGGTCGAGACGCGCAGACGCACATTGCGGCCGAGCACTTCGGACATGAAGGTCACATTGACCAGGTTCGGCAGAAACCGGCGCTTAGTCTTGATATTCGAGTGGCTCACCTTGTGACCCACCTGGGGGCCCTTGGCCGTCAGTTCGCAGCGCCGAGACATGGCGAAAATCCTTGTGTCATCCCCGCGGCCCGGTCGAGCCAAAGCGAGGGTTGAAAGTCACGTCCATTTCAGGAACCGCGGACGTATAGAAGGACAGCGGCGAGGCGTCAAGAACACCGGCCAATTTTCCGCAAGCAAACGCGCCGCGCCAGGATCCGGCGGCCGCCGCGCCGTGATCGGATTTGTCCATCAACCTCAAACATATAAACGGCGCAATCAATGCCGACATGATGCGCTCAATGCCGGTTCCCCACGCCAACGAGCCGGCAATAAAAGGATTTCGAATCCATGACGCTCCGGCCCAACCGGATTTGCGGCCAGAATCAGCGACGACGGCTCGCGGTGCCGTTGTTCGCAACGATGCTGGCGCTGACGGGATTGACGCCGGCCGCCGCGCAGGGCTGGCTCGACGCAAAGTACGAGGCATCGCTGGCCGGGATTCCGGTCGGCAAGGGCACGTGGACCATCGAAATCACCGACGATCAATATACTGCGACAGCCAAGGGCGGCTCGACCGGGCTGTTGCAGACTTTCGCGGGTGGCTCCGGCACCGGCGCGGCGCAGGGCCGGGTGATCGCCGGACAATTGTCGCCGCTGAGTTACACCGCGACCACGACATCATCGAAAAAGTCCGAGAGTATCCGCATGGCGCTGGCCGGCGGCGTGATCAAGGATTTCGCCATCGAACCCGAACCCTCGGTCGATCCGGATCGAATTCCGGTGACTGAGGCGCATCGGCGCGGCGTGCTCGATCCCATGACCGGATCGCTGCTGCGCGTCGCCGGAACCGGCGATCCGCTCGGGCCCGACGCCTGCCGGACCTCTGCCGCCATCTTCGATGGCCGGATGCGCTATGATCTCAAGCTCGACTACAAGCGCATGGACATGGTGAGGTCCGAGAAGGGCTATCGCGGCCCGGTCGTGGTCTGCGCCGTTTATTTCACGCCGGTGTCCGGTTACATCGCGGATCGGCCGGCTTTGAAATACCTTACCGCCCAGCGCAATATGGAGGTCTGGTTCGCGCCGATCGCCGGCACGCGCGTGCTGGCGCCGTATCGCATGACTGTGCCGACGCCGCTTGGCACCGCGATGCTCGAAGCGACGCAATTCGTCACCACGGCGGTGCCGCCACGCTCGGCCTCGCGCACGCAATAGTGTCCGCGGGTGCCGGATTTCGATTGACTCTTCCACCAACTCGCGTGACTCGACACATTAAGCGTTTCGGCCAATGAGCGCGGCTTGCCGCCGCGACGAGAACTTGATCTAGTGCCGCCTTCGCGCCATCACCGCGAGATATTGCGGAGAACGAAACCGTCAGACCGGGAGTCAGCGATTCGGGCGTGGTTCGTTCCGGACTCGTTCCAAAGCCTAACGGAGCGGCCTCGAAGCGTCGCATAGTGAAACAGTTTGAGCGTCAGCGACGCGCTCTCGTTCGGAAATCTCCGCCCTCATGGTGCAATCCTATTTTACGCCGTCCTTTGCGACCGAACGCGCGCCTGGCGCGGGCGTCACCGCCGTGCTCGGCCCCACCAACACCGGCAAGACGCATCTAGCGATCGAGCGGATGCTGGCGCATTCGTCGGGAATCATCGGGCTGCCGCTGCGGCTGTTGGCGCGCGAGGTCTATAACAAGATCGTCGCCCGCGCCGGCCCGGAAGCGGTGGCGCTAATCACCGGCGAAGAGAAGATCAAGCCGCCGAAACCGCGTTATTGGGTCTCCACCGTCGAGGCGATGCCGCGCGATATCGACGTGTCGTTTCTGGCCGTCGATGAAATCCAGATCGCGGCCGACCTGGAACGCGGCCACGTCTTCACCGACCGCATTCTCAACCGGCGCGGCCGCGACGAGACGCTGCTGCTCGGGGCCGCCACAATGCGTCCGATCATCGAGCGGCTGCTGCCGGGCGCCAGCATCGTCACGCGGCCACGGCTGTCGCAGCTTGAATTCGCCGGCGACCGCAAGATCACGCGGCAGCCGCGTCGCACCGCGATCGTCGCCTTCTCAGCGGATGAAGTCTATGCGATCGCCGAACTGATCCGCCGCCAGCATGGTGGCGCGGCCGTGGTGCTGGGCTCGTTAAGCCCACGCACGCGCAACGCGCAGGTCGAGATGTTTCAGAACGGCGACGTCGATTATCTGGTCGCCACCGACGCCGTCGGCATGGGCCTCAATCTGGATGTCGATCACGTCGCCTTCGCGTCCGACCGCAAATATGACGGCTATCAATTTCGCCGACTGAATCCGTCGGAGTTCTCGCAGATCGCCGGCCGCGCCGGCCGCGCCACGCGGGACGGCACGTTCGGTACCACCGGCCGCTGCGCGCCGTTCGAGCCTGAACTGGTCAATGCGTTGCAGAACCACACCTTCGACAGCGTCAAGGTGCTGCAATGGCGCAATGCCAAGCTCGATTTCTCATCGATTGGCGCGTTGCAGGTGTCGCTCGCCCAGACGCCGAACCACGACGCCCTGACCCGCGCGCCGATCGCGGAGGATCTGCGCGTGCTCGATCACGCCGCCCGCGATGCCGATGTCCGCGAGATGGCGCAAGGCAAGGCGGCGGTGGAGCGGCTGTGGGATGCCTGCCAGATTCCCGATTACCGCCGCATCGCGCCGGCCGCCCATGCCGAATTGGTGGTAACGCTGTTCATGTTCCTGATGCGGCAAGGCCGGATCCCCGATGCATGGTTTCAGGCGCAGATCGCGCAGGCCGATCGCACCGATGGCGATATCGACACGTTGTCGGGTCGGATCGCGCAAATCCGCACCTGGACGTTTGTGGCAAATCGTCCCGATTGGCTCGCGGATCCCGAACATTGGCAGGAAATCTCGCGCGGGATCGAAAATAAACTGTCAGATGCCCTCCATGAACGGCTCACGGAACGTTTCGTTGATCGCCGGACCAGTGTATTGATGCGCCGCTTGCGGGAAAACACGATGCTGAATACTGAAATCGACAAGACCGGCGAAGTGAAAGTGGAGGGCCATGTGATTGGCCGCCTCGACGGCTTCACGTTCGCGCCTAGCGCCGCCGAAGCCGGCTCCGACGCCAAGGCGTTGCAGGCGACGGCGCAGAAGGCGCTCGCCGGTGAGATCGACAGCCGCGCCGAGAAATTGTCGAACGCGCCGGACGATCAGTTCGTGCTGACCTCCGACGGCACAGTGCGCTGGACCGGCGACGCCGTCGCGCGTCTGGTCGGCACCGACAACGTTCTGGTGCCGCGCCTCCGCATCATTTCCGACGAGCGCCTCAACGGCGCGCCGCGCGAGGCCGTGCAGGCGCGGCTCGATCTGTGGCTCAAGACCCATATCGAAAAGCTGCTCGGGCCGCTGTTCGATCTGACCAAGGCCGAGGACATCACCGGCATCGGTCGCGGCATTGCATTCCAGTTGATCGAGGCGCTCGGCGTGCTTGAGCGCCAGAAGATCGCCGCCGAGATGAAGGATCTCGATCAGGCATCGCGCGCGAGCCTGCGGAAATATGGCGTCCGGTTCGGGGCCTATCACATCTATATTCCGTCCCTGTTGAAGCCGGCCGCGCGCGCGATCGCGTCGCTGCTGTGGGCACAGAAGCATGACAACGTCGATCTCTCGGCGTTGTCGGGCGCGCAGCATCTCGCCGGTTCGGGCCGCACCTCCTTCGCGGTGGACAAGGCGCTGGATCGCGATGCCTATCGCATCCTCGGTTACAAGCAGTGTGGCGAACGCGCGGTGCGTGTCGATATTCTGGAGCGTCTTGCCGATCTGATCCGTCCCGCTTTGTCGTGGCGACCGGGCGCGTCCGGCGAGAAGCCCGCCGGGGCGTTCGACGGCCGCAGCTTCGTGGTGACGCAGGCGATGACGTCGCTCACCGGCTCGGCCGGCGAGGATTTCGCCTCGGTGCTGCGCGCGCTCGGTTATCGCATGGAGAAGAAGCCGGCATTGCCGCCGGAGCCGCCCAAGGCTGTCGCCGAAACGACGCCTGTGGTCGAAACGCCCGCCGCCGATGCTGTAGTCGCGGAGAGTGCAGAGGATCGGATCGAAAGCGCGCCGCCGTCCGGTGATGCCAATGTCGCCGCGCCGACGATCGCCGTCGAGACCGCCGAGATCGCCGACAACACGCCTGATATCGTTGACGTCGCGTCTGACGACGTGGTCGCGCAACCCAAAGCGACAGCGTCGCTGTTGCCCGAGGTTGCTTTCGCGCCCGCTGCGGAAGCGGAACCCACGCCAGCCGATTTGCAGCCCGATCCGGCCGTCGCCACCGCCGATGCGTCAGCGTCGACCGCTGAAGCCGGATCGACCGAGGTTGTCGCCGAAACGCCGTCCTCCGACCAAACCGGATCCGAAGCCGCGGCCGATACCGCCGATGCGACTGTCGTTGCCGCGCCGGTGACTGCCGAGCCGGTGACTGCCGAGCCGGTGATTGCCGAACCGGTGATGGTCGAAGTCTGGCGACCCGGCGGTCGCGCCGATGAGCAGCGCCGTCCGCGTCACGATCGCAGCGCCACCCGCAATCGTCAGCCCGATCGCGCCAACGCCGCAGCGCCGGCTTCGGCCGAGGCAGGCGAGGCTGCCAATGCCGCCCGTCCGAGCAACGATCGCAACCGCCATCGCCGTCCGGATTTCCGCAAGCCGCGCAGCGATGCGCCCGCCGAGGCCAATGCCGCGCCGCGTGCCGCCGGCGAGGCGGCGCCGGATCGACCGCAGG
>JAQGJY010000407.1 GCA_028290325.1 Tardiphaga sp. | reverse complement strand
GCCTCGTAAAACGGCTGGCTATAATAATAGGAGGCTTGGCCGCGCTCGGATTTCTTGCTGGTGCCGCGATCGCCTTGCAGCACCAGAGGCTGCGACGCGCGCAGCGTCAGCGCATAGTCGAAATCCGTGCCCGAAGCCGAGATCGTCATCGGCGAAACGGTCGTCGCGTCGAATCCGTCGCTGGCCTTCAACTGCCACGCGTCGATCCACGCATTGAGGGGTGACGCCGTGACGTCCGCCGTGCCGATGCCGCCGCGCGAAAACGTCTCCGCGTAACGATGGCTGTCGGCGCGAGTTACCGCCGCATGGCCCATCCAGATATGCCGGCTGGCCCAACCGCTGTCGCTCTCGCGCGCGTCGGCGGTGGCCGGTGCCATCGCCTGTCGAAACAGAGTCCATTGCACACCATAATCGTGGCCTGTCGCGTCCTTGAGGTTGGCGGTGAGGTACCACCACTCGATGCGGAAATCCGTATGCGCGCCGTGGTCGGCGGGAAACGCCCACACCCGGTCAGGCGTGACGGTCGCGAAGCCCGCCGCGTCGCGCCCGAGTCCCGCGAAGCCCTGCGCCCGCGCGGTGGTTGCGACGGCCAGTGACGCGACGCCGGTCAGCACGCCGCGGCGGGTGAGAAGCAATCCGGATGGCGGAACAAGTCCGGTCGCACGGCGCGCGCCCTCGGTCATGGGGAGAGGGCTGGGGCGAGGGGGTACCGACTTCCGACCAGAGTGTCCCTCAGCCGGAAGCTTCGCTCCGCTTGTTGCCGACCTCTCCCCGGCGGGGACAGGTGAGTCAGCGAGTGTCGCAATGCCAACGTTCCACTCACCTCTCATTGGCGAACACCTTGACAAGCTCGGCCGGCTGCATCCGCAGCAGCCTGACAATCGGCAGCAGCGCGGCGAGACACGCCGCCAGCATCGCGACGCCGAGCAGTGCGATCAGTTGCGATGGAAACACGTAAAACGGCAGTCGCCAGCCGAAGGCCTTCACGTTGACCACGACGATCAGGCACCACGCCACCAGCAGGCCGAGCGGCAACGCCAGCAAAGCGGTGATGAGCGCGACCGCCATCGTCTTCAACAGTTCGATGACCGCCAGCTTGCGCCGCGTGATGCCGATTGCCCCTAACGGCGCGAGCTGCGGCAGCCGCGAGTGGCTCAGCGTCAACAGACTCGTCAGCAACGCAACGCCCGCGACGCCGAGCGTGAAGGCGTTCAACGCCGAAGTGACGGCGAAGGTGCGATTGAAGATCCGCAGCGATTCGGCTTTCACGGTGGCTTGGTCGGCGACGCTGCGGCCGTCGAGTCCAAAGGTTCTTTGAATCTCCGCGACAAGCGCCGGCGCGCGGTCCGGCGCCACGCGGAGGCCGAGGCGCGTGCGCGGCGTCTCCGGAAAGTGCCGCAGCAGCGCGTCGGTGGCGACGCCGAGCTGACCTTTCGGATTGCCGTAATCCGCATAGATCGCGACGATCTCCAGCGACCACGCGCCGGATGGCGTCGGCACAGTGATGCGGTCGCCGATGCCGAGCTTGAGCCGTCGCGACAGTTGCTCGCTGATCAACGCGGCGTCGCCCGCGCGCAATCGGTCCCACGTCTCGGCGCGCTGTTCCAGCAGCGGCCACCGATCGCGATAGGTCGCGTGGTCGGCGAAGCCGAGAATTTCCACCGGCCAGCCGCCGATCTGCACGTCGGTTCGCGCGCTTGGCAGAATCGCATCGACCTTGCGGTGCTGCGTCAGCCAGGCCGCGATCGCGACGGCTTGCGGGTCGTCCTTGGCGTTGAGATAAATCTCCGCCGCGAGACGACCATCCAACCAGCCGGTGAAGGTCTTGCTGAAACCCGAGACCATCGTGCCGACGCCGACATTGACCGCCAGCGCCAGCAGCAGCGCCATCAACGCCAGCGACAATCCCGAGAGTTGCAGCCGCGCATCGGCGAAGAACCACGAGGTCAGCGGCCGCGACGCGACGCGCTCGCCGGTCTTGAGGACGAAGCCGAGCACCACCGGCAGCGCCAGCGCCGCGCCGAGCATGATGGCGGCCAGCACCGCGAAACCCGCCGCCAGGGAATCGCCGAACCACGACGCGGCGGCCGCGAAAGCAAAGACCGCGAGCGAGGCGAGCCCCTGGAATCTCAGCAGACGCTGTTGCGCGACCTGCCACGCATAAGGCTGCGCAGTCGCCAGCAACGGCAGCCGCGCGGCCTTGACGAGGCTCGTCGTCGCGGCGGCCAGCGCGCCGCCGACGCTGATGGCGATGCCGGCGATCCACCATTGCGGTTGCAGCGTCAGTTGCCCGGGAATCTGCGCGCCATAGAGCCCGCGCAGGCTTGCCGCGACATCCGGCAGCAGGAACGCCGCGATCAGATAGCCGCAGACCAGCCCGACGAGGCCGGCGACCAGCGCGATGGTGACGAGTTCGAAGACCAGCACGCCATTCAACAGGCGCGCGGAGACGCCGCAGGCCCGCATCGTCCGCAGCATCGGCAGGCGTTGCTCGAAGGCAAGGCCGATCGCGGAATTGACGATGAACAATCCGACGACGAAGGACAGCAACCCGAACGCGGTGAGATTGAGATGAAAGCTGTCGGTGAGGCGTTCGAGGTCGCTCTCGCTGGACGGTTCGACCAGCCGCAACCGATCGCCGACGATCGAGTCCAACGACGCCCGGCGTTGTTTGGTTTCGCCGATCAGCAGGCGTGAAATCTGCCCGGGCTGGTTTAGCACTTGCTGCGCTATGCCGATATCGACGACGAGGACGCCGGGCAGCAATTGCGATTGCGCGCGCAACGGCGGCAACTGCAAACCGCCGGCGATGTCCGGTCTGTCACGCTCGCGCAGGCCGAGGTCTCTCAGCGTTTCCGGCGCAACGAGCGTTTCAAAAGGCGGCGTCAGAAACGCTTGCAGCCCGTCGCGGCCGATCTCCGGCGCGCCGGCGGATTGCACGGGCAGTGTCACCGGATCGATGCCGAGCACCCGCAGCGATTTGCCGCCGATCTGCACGCGGCCTTCGAGCAGCGGCGACACCGGCCACCCGGCGCGCCTGACATCGACGAACAAAGATTGCGGAAAGCTCGGTCCGTCACGACCCACCAGCGTCGCCGTTCGGGCGCCGCCGAAGACGCTGGCGGCGCGGTCGTAGCTGGTGCGCGCCTGCTGGTTCAGCGCCTGCACGCCGCTCCACAACGCCGTCGCGGCAATCAGCCCAATCAGCAACGTTGCCAGTTGCATCGGGTGCCGCCGCCAATGGCTGAGCAGTACGGCGAGTGTCCAAACCGCGCGTTTCAAGAGACGCGACCGGAACTGAGGTGCACCCGGCGGTCGAGCGTCGCGGCCAGGCGCGCGCTGTGCGTCACCATCAGCAGGCCGCAGCCGCTGCGCGCCACCAGATCGCGCGCCAGATGCATCACCTCGTCGGCGGTGGCTTCGTCGAGATTGCCGGTCGGCTCGTCGGCCAGCAGCAGCGTCGGCTTGATCGCCAGCGCGCGGCCGATTGCCACGCGCTGCTGCTGACCGCCGGACAATTGCTCCGGATAGCGCTTCAGCAGATCGCCGAGGCCAAGGCGGTCGACCAGTTCGTCATGCCATAGCGGATCGTGGCGTCCGGCGATGCGGGCCTGGAAGGCGAGGTTATCGGCGACGCTCAGGCTCGGGATCAGATTGAATTGCTGGAACACGAGACCGAGCCGGTCGCGGCGCAGCGCCGCGCGGCCGGGGTCGTCCAACGCGGTAATATCGACGTCGCCGAGCGTGATACGTCCGGAGTCCGCCCCGTCGAGGCCGGCGATCAGGTGCAGCAGCGTGCTTTTGCCGCTGCCGGATTCACCGGTCAACGCCACGCTTTCGCCGGCCTGCACGGCGAGATCGACGCCGCGCAGCACGGCCACCGGCACGTCGGCGGACCGATAGGATTTGGCGAGGTGTGCAACAGTCAGCATCAAGGATGCAGGGGTCGTTGATGCTGGCTCGACATCACGTGCGTCTCTCCTTGCGGCAATTCACCCGGCGACAGGGCGCGGCCGGCGCGCGATCATGTCGATATATGTCTCAGCTCCCGCAAAGTCAGTCCCTCCGCGTGCTGCTCACCGACGGCAGCAGCACATCGGCGCGCGAAGCGGTGACGCTGCTCGGCCGGGCCGGGCATCGCGTGGAGATCTGCGATCCCGGCCGCGTCGGGCTGGCGCGCTTCTCGCGTCATGTCGCGCGATGGCATCGCTGTCCGGGATTGCGCGACGACCCGCTGGGCTTTCGCCGCTTCGTGATGGATCTGGTGGCGCAGGGCGGTGTCGATGTCGCACTGCCGATTCATGACCAGGGACTGGCGCTGGCCGGGCTCGACCTGCGCGCGGCGATCGCGTTGCCGAGCTTCGCGAGCTATCGCACCGCGCACAGCAAGGCCGGCTTCAGCCATCTGCTCGATGCGCTGAACCTGGCGCAGCCGGCGACGCGCATCGTCAGCAACCCCTACGACCTGCGGGCGATGATCCATTATCCCTGCGTGGTCAAAACCGCGATCGGCACGGCAAGCCGCGGCGTCTGGCAGGTGCGTGGTGGCGGTGACGTCGCGCCGATGTTCGCCGCGCTCGATGGCCATGGCGGCGAAATCCTGGTGCAGGATCGCCTGGAGGGCGCGCTGGAAAAAGCGCAGGCGGTTTTCGCGCATGGCGAGCTGCTCGGCTTCCATGCCTATCGCCAAATCAGCGAAGGCGCGGGCGGCGGCGACGCGATCAAGGTCAGCGTGACCCGTCCAAAGGTTCGCGACCAGACCGCCCTCATGGGACAGGAATTGAATTGGCACGGCGCGCTGTCGGTCGATTACATCCTGCCGCCGGACGGCGTGCCGCATTACATCGACTGCAACCCCCGATTGGTCGAGCCGATGAGCGCCGCCTGTGCCGGGGTCGATCTGCTGGGCCTGCTGCTCAAGGTGTCGCTGGATGAAAAGCCCGCCGCGCTGGCCGCCGGCCACGACCAGGTCGTGACGCATCAGGCGATGCAGGTGCTGCTCGGCTGCGGCCTGCGCGGCGGAACGCGGCGCGATATTCTGCGGTCGGGCCTGCAATTGCTGCGGCGGACCGGGCCTTTCACGGAGAGTACCGAGGAATTGACGCCGTGGCGGGATGATATCGTGAGCGCGATCCCGCCGGCGATCACGGCGTTGGCGCTGCTCGCCAGCCCGCGCCTGGCCGGCCCGCTGGCGCGGCGCGGTTGGGGCGCGCATCTGCTGAATGAGGCCTCGATCGCGCTACTCGCGGGCACGGAAAAGGTGTAAACCGTGCCAAACGCCGATCATGCGCGTCCATAACTCCACCGGAGCCCGAATGAAAAAGCCGAAGATCGACGCCGAAGACCTGCAACCTCGCAAGATTATCCGGGCCGACAAGGCCCCGACCGAGGGCTACTCGCTGGTCGTCGATGGTCACTTCAAGTCGCATCATCTGACCCAGGAAGCAGCCGAGGCAGCCGGTCTGGCGCTGAAGACGAAATATCAGATGCTTCAGGTGCAGGTGTACGATGCCGAGACCAAGACCCGGACGATGATCCCGTGGCCGGAAAAGGCGTCCTGACAGGTCATTCCAGACGCGGGCGGCTCTGCCCGCCTGCGAACGCGGACTTTCGTCGTGAGATCGACCCGATGAGCGTCGCCAGGGCACACTTTGTGCCCTGAGTGGCGGTGGCGGTGGCGCCATCGCGCCACGCGCCCGGCCGGCGGAAATGGCTAGGTCCGCCGTCCGCCGCTTTGCTGGCCGGCGAGCCATTCGCCAAGCGCCGGTGCTTCCTTTTTTTCCGCCTTGGCGGCTTTGCTGGCTTTGGCCCGCGTGGATTTGGTGGCGACCGGCGTCGGATTGGCCGCTTCGCGCGCCAGTCTGAGCTCCTTCAGCTTCGCCATGTTGTCGCGCACGGCCTTGGCGGCGGCGTCGCGCTCGCTGCTGGCGGCTTTCTCATTGGGCGTCTTCGCTGATTTGGCGAAGCGGGCCTCGGCGCGTAACTTGTCATTGGCGCTCATGATGCGGACTTCTTGGTTTTTGCCGCGGTTTTGGCCTTGGTCTTGGGCTTGGCCGAAGCGGCCGGCTTGGCGGCCTCGGCGGCTTCCTTGGCAAGACGGATGGCGCGCAGCTTTTCGGTACGTTTACGAATTGCGATATCGGCGGCCGCAATATCGGCCATTGCCTTGATGCCTTCGGCGTCTTGCGCCTCTTTCCGCTTGATGCGGATTTCCTTCATCTCGGCGGCTGTTTTCGGTTCAGAGTCCATGAATGCCTCAAAATGTTCCGTAGCCAACGTGCTGCGGACGTCCGTGGGAACCCTATCACGGTTTGCGTCATGTTCCGAAACATATGCCGGCCGTTTTCGGGCGCAATACCGCTGGAACCGGATTGCACTGCGACCGCGACTTTTGTACGACCCACTTCCCGGAGAGAAAACTTTACTGTTTTTGCAGGGTTTGACAGTTTGAGCGGAGATCGACGGCCGCATTTTTCGCGCAGTCCTTCTCTGCTGTCCCACATCATTGCGCGGCTTAGCCGATCGGGCCTGGCCAATAGTCTTTTCCAGTCACGAGGATTTCAGCCATGTCGGAGCGCGAGTTGTGAAAGCCAGTGAGACGACGGCGCGCAAGACCGCCGGCCCGAAGGCCCTGTCGATGCCGAAGACGTCACCGGCCAATGTCGCGGCCTTGAAGAAGCTGGCGCGGCGGGCCGGCCCGGCGGCCGGGTTGCTCAAGCTGCTCGGCAACGAAAAGCGGCTGCTCATCATGTGCCATCTGGCGTCGCGCCGTGAAATGACGGCCGGCGATCTTGCGGACGCGGTGCGGCTGAGCCAGTCGGCGCTGTCGCAGCATCTGGCAAAATTGCGCGGGGACGGCATCGTGAGCTTCCGCCGGGAGTCGCAGACGATCCACTACAGCGTCGCCGACCGAAGTGCGCTACGGGTGCTGACCCTGCTCCGGGATATCTACGGCGGCGACATCGCCTGAGGCGCCGCCGCGTTTAGGACTGACGCCACATGACGCCCACGCTCGCTGAGGAAATTCCGGACGACACCCGCGCCCGCGCCAACGTCTTGAGGCTGGCCGCCGCGCAGGCTTTGACCGGGGCCAACGCGGCGGTGATCTTCGCGACCGGATCGATCGTCGGCGCGACGATGGCGCCGGATGTGTCGCTCGCGACCGTGCCTTTGTCGGTCTACGTCGTGGGGCTCGCCTGCGGAACGCTGCCGACCGGAATGATTTCGCGCGCCTATGGCCGACGCGTCGCCTTCGTCATCGGCGCGGCCTGCGGCGTGCTGACCGGCCTGCTCGGCGCCGTGGCGATCCTGCGCGGCTCGTTCGCCTTGTTCTGCGCCGCGACGTTCCTTGGCGGGCTCTATGGCGCGGTCTCGCAATCCTATCGCTTTGCCGCCGCCGACGGCGCGAGCGCGGCGTATCGCCCGAAGGCCGTCTCGTGGGTGATGGCTGGCGGCGTTTTCGCTGGCGTGCTTGGCCCGCAGCTCGTCTCGTGGACGATGGACCTGTGGCCGCCTTACCTGTTCGCGGTGTCGTTTTTCGCGCAGGCGATTGTTGCTCTGATCGCAATGGCGGTGCTGGCCGGCGTCGACGCGCCGAGGCCGGCGCCGGCCGATCTCACCGGCGGTCGTCCGCTGATCGAGATCGCGCGGCAGCCGC